>DASQDS010000481.1:0-14129 GCA_035634075.1 Pilimelia sp.
CGAACGCCGTGTCCACGCCCCGGCCGACCAGGTCCGGCCAGGCGGCCGGCCCGGCGCCGGCGGGCGCGAGGGCGGCGTCGGCGCCCAGCCGGGTGGCCGCCTCGCGCCGGTGCGCCAGCGGGTCCACCGCAACCACCCGGGCTGCGCCGGCCAGCCGGGCGAGCTGCACCAGCAGCAGGCCGATGGGGCCGCAGCCCACGACCGCGACGGTCGCCCCCAGCCGCAGGTGCCCGAGGTCGAGCGAGTGCAGGGCCACGCCCAGCGGCTCCAGCATGGCGCCGTCGGCGTCCGACAGTGCGTCGGGGAGGCCGAACAGCAGGTCGGTGGGCCACGCCAGGTAGTCGCGCAGGCCGCCGTCCACCGCCCCGTGCCCGGCGAAGCGCACCTGCGGGCAGAGGTTGCCCCAACCGCTGCGGCAGGACTCGCAGCGCCCGCACGGGACGGCCGGGTCGATCGCCACCCGCTCGCCGCGCCGCGGCCCGGCGGCGATCACGCCGGCCATCTCGTGCCCGATCACCAGCGGCCGGTCCAGCCGGGCGTCACCGATCCCGCCGTCGGCGTACCAGTGCAGGTCGGAACCGCACAGCCCGACGGCGGTGACCCGCACCAGCGTCTCGTCGTCGGCCGGCACGGGCATCGGCTCGCGCGCCAGCCGCAGGTCCCCGACGCCGTGCAGCCGCGCCGCGGTCATGCTCTGCGCGGCGGCCCCCGCCGCGTCCCGCGGCGGCCGCTCGACCTGGTCGTCCACGTTTCCCACCCGATCCCGTCGTCCGGCTGCCGCGCCACCCGGGCGCGATCTTCAAGCCATCGTACGGGTGGCGGCCTCAGGCCTGCTGCTGGCTGATGTTGACCATCCACGGGATGCCGAACCGGTCCACGCAGGTGCCGAACTCGTCGCCCCACATCTGCTTCTCCAGCGGCACGGACACCGTCCCGCCCTCGGACAACCGCGCCCAGTAGCCGCGCAGCTCGTCGGCGTCGTCCCCGCTCAGGCTCACCGAGATGGTGTCCCCCGGGTTGTACGCCATCCCGGGCGGGGTGTCGGCGCCCATCAGCGTGAACCCGCTGTCGGTCTCGAGCTGGCCGTGCATGATCTTGTCTGCGACGGCGGCCTCGGGTGCGCCGAAGTCACCGAAGGTGTTCATCGACAACGTGCCGCCGAAGACGTCCCGGTAGAACTCCATGGCCTGCCGCGCGTCGCCGGCGAAGCTCAGGTACGGGTTGAGGCCAGATGCCACGGGTCGCTCCTTGCTCGAGGAAGCCAGTTCCCGCAGCTTAGCCGCCCTCCAGGCCGGCCCGGACCTGCTTGGTCCACACGCTTAACCCGCCGTGGGCGTGACCTTAAGTAATGCTTAGGCCGGCGCCCACCATTGGTGATTATCGATAGATCTGCCTTACCGTACGAGGAGTGCCCGCCCCACCCGCCGGACGACAAGGAGTGCATGACGGCATGGGAAATGAGCAGGTTGGCGTGCACGCGGTCGCCGCAGCGAACGGTTTCCTGTCCTTCGCCCTCATCTGGCTGGCCGCCGTCTGGGGTCAGATTCTCGCCAACGGCTGGGCGACCGCACGCCTGCGCCGCCCGCTGGTCTACGCGCTGCACCAGATGTTGGCGTCCCTCGGCCTGTGCCTGGGCGCCGTGCACGCCTTCGCGCAGCTGGCCATGCCGGGGACGAAGCTGCGGCTGCTGCACGAGTTCGTACCGTTCAGCGCGCCGGTGTCCCGGTTCGGCATCGCGCTCGGCGTGCTCTCGCTGGAGCTGATGATCGCCACGGCCGTGTCCATCCTGATCCAGCGGCGGCTCGGCTACCACCGCTGGCGGGGCCTGCACGCCGCGAACCACTTCGCCTTCACGCTGCTGACCGCCCACGTCCTCGTCGCCGGGTCCGACGTGGGTGACGTCCGGGTCTGGGCACCGATCGCGGGCATGTGGCTGGTCAGCGTGCTGCTCTGGGCCCGGTCCAGCCGGTCCCTGGCCGCCCTGTTGCGCCGGCTCGGCGTGCGTTCGCGGGCAGCCGCCGGCCGGCGCGAGGGCAGCGGCTCCCGGTGGGCACTGCCGGCCGCGCTCACCGCCCCCGCCGGCACCCCCGCGATCACCGTGAACGTGGACACCACCCGGTGCTCCCGCTCCGGCTTCTGCACGCTCGAGGCGCCCGAGGTGTTCGCCCTCACCCCCAACCGGCTGGTGTACCCGCCCCGGGTGGCGGCCCGGCACGGCGACGCGGTGACCCGCGCCGTCGCCGTCTGCCCCGAACGCGCGCTCGCCCTCAGCCGGGCGCCGGCGGGCATCCACCGGCGCAGCCGCCGCCCCGTCGCCCAGGTGTGAAGCCCGCCGCCTGCGGCCGCGCCGCCTGAAGTCCTGCCGAGGTGCCCCCCGGGGTGTCGGGCGTGGACGCTCGGTGTCCACAGAGGAGAGGTTCGCCACCAGGAGTTTCCCTACCTGAACGTCGGACGAGCAGGCAGCTTGATCCATTGCCTGGCGCCGATGGCGCTTCCTAGGCTCACGCTCGACTCTTCGAGGCTTCGGAGAGTTTTGTGATGATCTGGGAGGTACCAGTGAAGGTACAACGGGGACTCGGGCTCACCGTTCTGGCGGTGGCGCTCCTCGCCGGCACACCGGGTGTGGCGTCCGCCGCTCCGGCGTCGTCGGGTGGCGACGCCGCCGCGGTGGCCGCCACGGTCGCGGCCGCGACCGCGCGCGCCGACGCCACGTCGGCCGCCAACGACCGGCGGGCCGCGGGGGCTGCCGGTAACACCGACGTGGCGGTGGGCCGGGCGCGGGAGGGCCGGGTGGCCGTCGGCGTCGGGACCGACAAGATCACCCTGACGTTGCCGGACATCGAGGCACGCGGCGTCACGGCCGTCGGCGCGACCGACGTGCTGGTCGGCGGCGAGGTCGACGCCACGGTGACCCGTCAGGCGCACGGGCTCCAGGCGACGACCGTGGTCAACTCCGCCGACGCGGCGACCAGCTACACGTACACGCTGACCGGCGCGAGCTTCCGCCAGGACGCGCGCGCCGGCGTGGTCGTGGAGACCTCGGCCGGCCGCCTCATCGGCGCGGTCGACCCGGCATGGGCCCTCGATGCCCGGGGCGTCGCGGTGCCCACCCGCTACGAGGTCCGCGACGGCGCGCTCGTCCAGCACGTCGATCACCGCGGCGCGACGTACCCTGTCGTCGCCGACCCGAAGATCACCTTCGGTTGGTACATCTACGTCCGGTGGAGCAAGCAGGAGGTCCGCGACTCCAACTACGCCATCGCGCTGGGCGGGGCGGCCGGCTTCACCAAGTACGTCTGCGACAAGCTGCCGGGCGGCTGGCTCCGCGCCGGCTGCGTGGCGATCTTCGGCGTCTACCTCGGTTCGATCTACCGCACCTGGAACGACGCCCGGTCGGCCGGTCAGTGCGTCGAGTGGCGCGTCGACTACGACTTCATCATCGTGGGCTGGCGGCGGTACAACTGCTGATCCGGTCAGCGACCACCGGCGGGGCCGTCCCGATCACCTCGGGCGGCCCCGCCCTCGTCGTGCCCCGCCCCGGGCGGCGGCTCGGGCTGGGCGGCGGTCCCCAGGGTGAGCAGCTCGCCGGGCTGGCAGCCCAGCTGCTCGCACAACGCGGTGAGGGTGGTGAACCGGATCGCCCGCGCCCGGCCGTTCTTCAGCACCGACAGGTTGGCCACCGTCACGCCGACGCGCTCCGCCAGCGCGGCGAGTGTGAGACCTCGGCGCGCCAGCAGCTCATCGAGCCGGACGTCGATGCGATGCGGGGTGCCGTCCATCAGACCACCTCGTCCAGCTCCGCCCGCAGGGCCGAGCCGCGCGCGATGACCTGGCTCAGCGCCGCCAGCACGAGTCCGGCGACCAGCCAGGCCACCGGCAGCGGCACGGGCGGCAGCCACCCGGACGGCAGCACCGTGGCCGACAGCGCCGACGTCGCCACCTCCTGGATCACGACGGCGACGCTGCCGCCGACGGCGCACCAGGCGGCCAGTCGCCGCACCGCCCCCGCGGTGTGGTCGGCGAACGCGGCGCCCCCCGCGGCGTCGCCGACCAGCCGGGCGGCCAGCCACAGCACCGCCACCTGCACGAAGATCTCCGGGACCGACATCGCCAACGACAGCAGCCGCTGGCCCCAACCCGGGTCCGGCACCTGGAGCTGAACGGTGCCGTCGCCGGCCACCTGGACGCCGGCGGGGAGGGGGTCGCCCGCCCGCACGCCGCCGACCCGGTCAACCGGGACGTCCAGGCGGGTCCAGTCCCCGGCCAACGCCAGGATGGCCACCGCGACCAGCGCCACCAGCCCGGCCAGCGCCGCCGCCGCCAACAGCCACCGCAGTCGGCGCAGCCAACCGATGCCTTCGCTCACCACAACCCCCATATCGATTATCGATATGGCGAGCGTACCGACGACCCGCGCACCCGACAAGCGTCGGCCCCTGGCGCCACGGCACCGGGGCGTCGGCCGGGAGGGGGCAACGGCACACACCGTCGTCCCCAGCCGGCCTGCGCGGAGCCCTCCGCCGGGCATGATGGGCATGGCGGCGCCGGCCGCCGCCGGCAGGGAGCGGATGCGCAGTGGGCGTCACCGAGGACACGATCGAAAAGATCAAGCAGATGCTGGTGGAGGGCGAGCTGGGGCCCGGGGACAAGCTGCCGATCGAGCGGGACCTCGCCGCCCGCCTCGGGGTGTCCCGCAACTCGTTGCGCGAGGCCGTCCGGGCGCTGACCACGATCCGGGTGCTGCAGGCCCGCCAGGGCGACGGCACGTACGTCACCAGCCTGGCACCGGAGCTGCTGCTGGACTCCATCGGGTTCGTGGCCGACCTGCACCGCGACGCGGCGGTCCTGGAGTTCCTGCACGTGCGGCGGGTGCTGGAGCCGGAGGCCACCGCGCTGGCCGCCGCCCGCCTGGCCGATGACGAGCTCGGCCGGCTCGACCAGCTGCTGGGCGAGGCCGAGCGGCTGGCCGCCGAGCCGCCCGTCGACCATGCCCGGATGGTCGCCAACGACCACGCGTTCCACTCGCTGATCACGGGCGCCTGCGGCAATCAGGTCCTCGCCGCCCTCATCACCAACCTCTCCAGCCGGACGGCCCAGGCCAGGATCTGGCGCGGCCGCACCGACGAAGACGCGATGCGCCGCACGCTCGCCGAGCACCGGGCCATCCACGCCGCGCTGTCCGCCAGGGACGCCTTCCGTGCCCGGATGTACGCCACGACGCACGTCCTCGGCGTCGAGGACTGGCTCCGACAGGTGCTCTGAGCTGCCGGTGGCGCCCTCGCGACAAGATCGGACGAGCGATATCGATCTTCCAGCCGGGTGACGCTACCCTGTGTCGCATGAGGGGCACGGACCGCCCGGCGGTCATGGCGGACGTCGCCCGGCTTGCCGGCGTCTCGCACCAGACTGTCTCGCGGGTGCTCAACGGGCACCCGCACGTGCGCCCCACCACCCGCGACCGGGTCCTGCGGGCGGTCACGGAGCTGAGCTACCGGCCGAACGCGCTCGCGCGCGGCCTGGCCCAGCGGCGGTCCCGGGTCCTCGGCGTGATCAGCTTCGACACGATCCTCTTCGGACCGGCGGCCACGCTGCTCGGCATCGAGCGGGCCGCGCGCACGGCCGGGTACGGGATCAGCATCGTGACCCTGGAGCGGGTGGACCGGACGGGCATGCTCGCCGCGGTCGACGCCCTGGCCGGCCAGTGGGTGGACGGCGTGATCATCATCGCGCCACAGGTCGCGGCGGCCGCCGCGCTGCGCAGCCTGCCCCCCGGGCTGCCGGCCGTCGCCGTGGAGGCCGGCCACGTCGCCGGCCTGCCCGCGGTGTCGGTGGACCAGGTGGCCGGCGCGCGGCTGGCCGTGCGGCACCTCCTGGATCTCGGGCACGAAACCGTGTGGCACATCGCCGGGCCGGACGACTGGCTCGAGGCGCGGGACCGGATCGATGGCTGGCGGAGCACCCTGGCGGATGCGGGCCGCCCGGTGCCGCCCATGATCAGCGGTGACTGGAGCGCCCGGTCCGGTTACGCCGCGGGGCTGGAGCTGGCCGAGCGCCCGGACGTCACCGCCGTCTTCGCGGCGAACGACCAGATGGCCCTCGGGCTGCTGCGGGCGCTGCAGGAGCGGGGGGTGCGCATCCCGGAGGGGATCAGCGTCGTCGGCTTCGACGACATCCCCGAGGCCGAGTACCTGCTACCCCCACTCACCACGGTCCGGCAGGATTTCGACGAGGTCGGCCGCCGCAGCATGGCCACGCTCCTGCGGCTGCTGGACGACGGCGCCGCCGCGCCGGGCGCGCCGGTGCCGCCCACACTGATCCTGCGCGGCAGCACCGCCGCCCCGGCCGCCTGAGCCGCGGCCAACCCGACAGACCGGGGCCGGACGGCCCCGGCCACGATGTCGGCCCGGCGGCCCGCGAGGAGCAATAGGCTCGACACTCAGCCGGTCTCGTACCGGCTTGGCAACAGTGGTAGCGGTGCGGTAACGGATCCTTGACATCAGTGATGTGAACGCTCACTATTGTCCAACAAACTCAACATGATGCAACAAACCTCGACGCACGTCCGGCCAACGAGCGTGGACGAACCCGTTCGGACCAGCCCGGAACGCACCGGCCGTGCCGGCGAGCGGCCGCACACGACCGGTGGTCGCGCGCGAGGACATGGGGCCACGGCACGACGACCACCGATCGTGTTGAAGCACGCCAGCGCCGCCGCGGGGACACCGCCGCGCCGGTGATGGCCGGCGAAGGAGATGGTTCATGTACAGGAAGCTTCTGGGCGCGCTCGCGTGCGCGGCCGTGCTGGCGGTGGCCGGCTGTGGCGGTGACGGCGACGACGCCGGCAGCGGTGGCGGCGACAAGGGCACCGTCGGCATTGCGATGCCGACCAAGTCCTCCGAGCGCTGGGTCGCCGACGGCAACAACATGGTCAAGGAGTTCGAGGCCCTCGGCTACGACACCAACCTGCAGTACGCCGAGGACGTCATCGAGACGCAGGTGTCCCAGATCGAAAACATGATCACCCGGGGCGTGAAGGTCCTGGTGGTCGCGGCGATCGACAACAAGTCGCTGACCGACGTGCTCCAGCAGGCGAAGAGCCAGGACATCCCGGTCATCGCCTACGACCGGCTGATCCGCGAGACGGAGAACGTCGACTACTACGCGACGTTCGACAACTTCAAGGTCGGCGTCCTGCAGGCGAGCTACATCGAGGAGAAGCTCGGCCTCAAGGACGGCAAGGGCCCGTTCAACATCGAGCTCTTCGCCGGCTCCCTCGACGACAACAACGCCTTCTTCTTCTTCAACGGCGCCATGTCGATCCTGCAGCCGTACATCGACTCCAAGAAGCTCGTGGTGAAGAGCGGCCAGACCAAGATCGAGCAGGTCGCGACCCTGCGCTGGGAGGGCGCCGCCGCGCAGGCCCGGATGGACAACCTCCTCAGCGGCAACTACTCGACCGGCCGGGTCGACGCGGTGCTGTCGCCGTACGACGGCATCAGCATCGGCATCCTCTCCGCGCTCAAGAGCGTCGGTTACGGCTCGGCCAGCAAGCCGCTGCCGGTCATCACCGGCCAGGACGCGGAGGTCGCCTCGGTGAAGTCCATCATCGCCGGCGAGCAGACGCAGACGGTCTACAAGGACACGCGACTGCTGGCCAAGAAGGCCGCCGAGATGGCCGATGCGGTGCTCAACGACAAGAAGCCGGAAGTGAACGACACCGATTCGTACGACAACGGCAAGAAGAAGGTGCCCTCGTACCTTCTCGACCCGGTGTCGGTGGACAAGGCCAACTACAAGCAGATCCTGATCGACGGTGGTTACTACAGCGAAGCCGACCTGGCGTAACGCCCCTCAAGTCCGGACGGACGCTTTCCGCGCCAGCGCAGGCGCGGAAGGCGTCCGTCTCGCCCACTGCGGACCGGCTTCGACGGCGGATGCGGAGAGACCGATGACCGACGCGCCCCTGCCCGACCTCATCCTCGAGATGCGGGGAATCACCAAGGAGTTCCCCGGTGTCCGGGCACTCGACGACGTCAATCTGCAAGTCCGCCGGGGCACGATCCACGCTCTCGTCGGCGAGAACGGGGCCGGCAAGTCCACGCTGATGAAGGTGCTCAGCGGGGTCTACCCCACCGGCTCCTTCGACGGCGAGATCCGCCTGGACGACAAGCCGGCGCACTTCAAGGACATCCGGCAGAGCGAGGCCGCCGGCATCGTGATCATCCACCAGGAGCTGGCCCTGGTGCCGCTGATGTCCATCGCGGAGAACATCTTCCTGGGCAACGAGCGCGACCGCGGCGGCTTGATCAACTGGCACGAGACCACCACGCAGACCCTGGCGGTGCTGCGCAAGGTGCGCCTCGACGAGGACCCGGCGACGCCGGTGGCCGGCATCGGCGTCGGCAAGCAGCAGCTCGTCGAGATCGCCAAGGCGCTGGCCAAGGACGTGCAGCTGCTGATCCTGGACGAGCCCACGGCGGCGCTGAACGAATCCGACAGCCAGAATCTGCTGAACCTGCTCCGTGAGCTGCGCGACCAGGGGATCACCTCGATCCTCATCTCGCACAAGCTCGGCGAGGTCCTCGCCGTGGCCGACACGATCACGATCCTGCGGGACGGGCGCACCGTCGAGACGATCGACGCCCGTGCCGAGAAGGTGGGCGAGGACCGGATCATCAGCGGCATGGTGGGCCGCGATCTGGACCACCTCTTTCCGCCGCGTGCGCCCCACCTCGGCGAGACGCTCTTCGAGATCCGCGGCTGGAACGTCTTCCACGAGACCGTCCCGGACCGGCAGATGGTCATCGACGCCAACCTGCATGTCCGGCGCGGTGAGATCGTCGGCATCGCGGGGCTGATGGGCGCCGGCCGCACGGAGCTCGCCATGAGCGTCTTCGGCCGGTCCTACGGCAAGAAGATCAGTGGCGCGGTCTACAAGGACGGCCAGGAGATCACCCCGCACTCCGTGAGCGACGCGATCAAGCACGGCATCGCGTACGTCACCGAGGACCGCAAGCAGTACGGCCTGCACCTGGAGGAGGACATCCGGCACAACGTCACCCTCTCCGACCTGGGCCGGGTGTCCAAGCGTTCCGTCATCGACCTGCACCACGAGGTCGTGGAGGCCGAGCAGCTCCGCCGCGACCTGCAGGTCAAGGCCCGCACGGTCTTCCAGAAGGCCGGCAACCTCAGCGGCGGCAACCAGCAGAAGGTCGTCCTGAGCAAATGGCTCTTCACACGGCCCGACGTACTCATCCTGGACGAACCGACCCGGGGCATCGACGTCGGTGCGAAGTACGAGATATACCTGATCATGCAGCGGCTGGCCGCCGAGGGTAAGGGCGTGCTGATGATCAGCTCTGAACTGCCGGAACTGCTCGGCATGTGCGATCGGATCTACGTCATGAGTCAGGGGCGCATCACCGGCGAGGTGTCCCGCGAGGAAGCAACCCAGGAGGCGGTCATGAAGCTGATGACCAGGACCCGTACGTCGGCGGTGAGCTGAGCCATGGCTATCGACAAGCTGGTCGTCGGCCCGGATCCCGCCTCCTCGCCCCCCGGCGGATCCCCCACCCCCGCCGCCAAGCCCGAAGGGCTGCTCCAGACGGTCAGCCGCTCGGCCCGCAGCAACGTCCGCCAGTACGGCATGGTGGTCGCGCTCGCCCTCATCGTGATCCTCTTCCAGATCACCACGGACGGCATCCTGCTGCGGCCGCTCAACGTCAACAACCTGATCATGCAGAACGCGTACATCCTGATCCTGGCGATCGGGATGATGCTCGTCATCATCAACGGCCACATCGACCTGTCGGTGGGTTCCGTGGCGGCCTTCGTGGGCGCCGTGGCCGGTGTCATGGTCGTCACCTGGGACCTGCCGTGGCCGCTGGCGGTGGTCGCCGCCCTCGCCGTTGGTGCGCTCATCGGGGCGTTCCAAGGCTTCTGGATCGCGTACGTCGGCATCCCCTCCTTCATCGTCACGCTCGCCGGCATGCTGCTCTTCCGCGGCCTGTCCCTGGTCATCCTCGAAGGCCAGTCGCTCGCCCCGTTCCCCGACGGGTTCCGCGAGATGGCCGCCGGCTTCATTCCCGACTTCGCGGGCGGCGAGCTGCACTTCTTCACCATCCTGCTGGGCCTCGCGGTGTCCGCCGCGGTCGCCTGGAACGAGTGGCGCACCCGCCGCCGGCGCCTGTACTACAACCTGCCGGCGGGTCCGGTGAGCTGGTTCGTCCTGCGCATCGCCGCCCTGACGATCGTGATCAACGCCTTCACCTTCACGCTGGCGCGGTACGAGGGCATGCCGATCGTGGGCATCCTGCTGATCGCACTGATCGTCGTCTACTCGTTCGTGATGAACCGCTCGGTGCTGGGCCGGCACATCTACGCGGTCGGCGGCAACCGCAAGGCGGCCGAGCTCTCCGGCGTGAAGACGAAGCGGACGACGTTCCTGGTCTTCGTCAACATGGGCATGCTGGCCGCCCTGGCGGGCCTCGTCTTCGCCGCCCGGCTGAACGCGGCCACGCCGAAGGCGGGCACGAACTTCGAGCTGGACGCGATCGCGGCGGCGTTCATCGGCGGCGCGTCGGCGGCCGGCGGGGTCGGCACGGTGGTCGGCGCCATCGTCGGCGGCCTGGTCATGGGCGTGATGAACAACGGCATGTCGCTGATGGACGTGGCCATCGACTGGCAGCAGGCCATCAAGGGCAGCGTGCTGCTGCTCGCGGTCGCGTTCGACGTCTACAACAAGAACAAGTCCAAGTAGCCGGCGGCAGGCCACCCCGTCGACGCGCCGCTCATCGCGTCGACGGGGTGGCGTCCCCGCGCCCGGACGGGGTTCCCATCTGGGCCATCCGACACCGCACCCGAGCGGTACGGAAGCGCTCGGAATGCGACGCCGTCGCGGCAATACCGTCCGGCCTTGACGGCTCACCGATGTTGCGCCCCGTCGCCGCGGGTGTCAAGGTATCGGCACCCTTCTCATTGACGACGGTCACCGCCCATCCTATGTCTGTTCGTATTTGATTCGCTATGACGGGCCGCCGGAAGAATGGTTGGTTCAGGCGGCCCTAATGGGCGATGGCGGGCACCGCGGAAACGTCATACCCCCGGTGACGCCGCGCCGGGGGTGGCGCACCGGCGGCGCCCGCCCCGGCGCACCCGTGGACGCCTCGCCCGGTGGCGTGCGAAGATCGGGCGTGTCCAGCGATGTCGATGCCCCGGGTGTGGCCGCCGAGCCCCGGGCCACGCCGCCCTGGCGCAACCGCTGGGTGTGGCTCGCCGCGCTGACCATCCTCGCCGCCGGCGCGCTGTTCGCCGCGTACTCCGGTGGCGTCATCGGCGACCGGCGACCGGCCGGCGCGGCCGGCCTGCCCGACGGGTTCCGGGCGCAGCTCGCCGCGCGGGCCGTCGCGGTGCTCGAGCAGACGCCGACGCAGCGGCACGAGGGCCACGCGCTGCACAGCACCCGGGAGGGTGCGGCGGAGGCGGAGCTGCTCTGCGCGGTGCGGGTCTTCGGCGTCGACCCGCCGGAGGCAGGCGCCCTGCCGGAGGTGCGGCGGGTGTACGGCTACCACATCTGCGCCCTCGCCGAGCGTGGGCGGCCGTGGGATTTCGCGGTCAAGCTGACCGGACCGTTGGTGGTCGGGCTCGCCGACGACCCGCCCACGGTGAAGGTGGCCGAGGGCGGCGTCGGCTTCGCCGAGCGGGTCGCGGCCCTGATGCCCGAGCGGTACCGCGCGGAGGCCCGCAACGAGTCCCTCACCCCGGCGGCCATGACCGAACTGCGGTCGCGGTACGACGACGCCGCGGACCTCTAGCAGCACTTCGCGGCGGTTTGGCGGTTTGGCGCCTTTCCCGCGCCCGCAGCCGGTCCCCTGTGACGTTGACTGCAGCGGGTCTCGTTGAGTTCTCAAGCACCGCCGCGTACCGTGATGTCTTGCGCTTGAACTTTCAAGCACCGAGGAGGAGCCATGACGATGGCGGACATCGCGACCCAGCCCCGCGTGCGGACCCGGGTCACCGTGCCGGTGCGCTTCCCCGACGGCTACACCACGACGGCTGACATCATCACCTTCACCGGCCTGGCCGACGGCAAGGAGCACCTCGCGCTCGCGCTGGGCGATGTCAACGCCGCGACGGTGCCGCTCGTCCGGGCGCACTCCGAGTGCCTGACCGGCGACGTCTTCGGCTCCGCGCGCTGCGACTGCGGCCCGCAGCTGCGGGAGGCGGTCGAGCGGATCGCCGACCACGGCGGCTACCTGCTCTACCTGCGCCAGGAGGGGCGGGGCATCGGCCTGTACGCCAAGCTGGACGCGTACGCGCTGCAGGATCTCGGCCTGGACACCTACGAGGCGAACCGCGCGCTGGGCCGGGCCGACGACGAGCGGGACTACACCGCCGCCGCGCAGATGCTGGCCGCCCTCGGCGCCGACCGCATCGACCTGCTGACCAACAACCCGGACAAGGCGGCGCAACTGCGGTCACACGGGATCTCGATCGACACCGTGCTGCCGACGCGCGTCCACGCGTCCCCCGACAACCTGCGCTACCTGCACGCGAAAGCCGCCCGCACCGGCCACACCCTCGCCCTGCCCGCAGCCTGACCCACGCGCACCACGCCGGCCCGGCGACATACCCGATCGTGGTCCCCGCACGCCCCGAAAACGGTGACCACGATCTCCCGCCACCATGCGAGCGCCAATGGGCGCGGTCGATGGACATCATTGCGTGACTGGACTGTCGCTCTTGGTAGCTAACGCCTATCGTAGGACGTGATCCGGCGACCTTCTCGCGGTCGGCGAACCGAGGGCTGCGTGCGGAAATAGGTACGCGGCCGGGACAGACGGGCGGGCGGGACGAGCCGATCAGGCAACTTGTCACGCCCTGCCGAGACATCGACACTGGTCACATCGATCGGCCGGGGGGCGGCATGAGGATCCACCAACCGCGACTGACGTGGGACGGGGCACGCGCCTTCGTCACCGCCAGCGCGACGGACGCACACTTCGTATGGCTCAGCGAGCAGGTCCGGGGCGTGCTCGGGCCGGCGCACCAGCGGGCCCTCGCCGACACCCGGCGCCGCCTGCAGCGACCCTCCCGCCAGGACGCCCGGCAGGTGGAGGCCGGCACGTGGCGGGCCCGGCTGGAGGAGACCCTGCAGCAGCAGCCGGAGCTGGCGGAGCCCCTGCGCCGGCTCGTCGCCGAGGCGTTCGCCCGGGGCACCCGCCACCGCCCACAGTGGCCGATCAACTGAGCGACCGATCAGGCGTCAGCGGACGGTGACCGCGATCGTGTGGCAGCCGGTCGCGCCGTCCGGGAAGGGCCGGGCCCGGGTCGCGGTCTGCACGTCACCGCGGCCGTCGATCGCCCGCACCCGCAGGGCGTGCGCGCCGGATGTGGCCCGCCAGGTGTACCGCCACTGCACCCAGGTGTCCACCGACGGCACGGGGAGCAGCTCGGCGTCCGCCCACGGCCCGTCGTCCACCTGCACCTGCACGGCACCGATCCCCCGCCGCTGCGCCCACGCCACCCCCGAGACCGTCGCCTGGCCCGGGCTCAGTACGGCGAACGGTGCCGGCCGGTCGATCCGCGACGCCGTCTTGACCGGGGCCCGCGCCGCCCAGCCGCGCCGCACCCAGTAGGCGTCGAAGTCGGCGAACGTCGCCAGCTCCAGCTCGACCAGCCACTTGCACGAGCCGGCGTAGCCGTACAGGCCGGGCGTCAGCATCCGCACCGGGAACCCGTTGACCAGCGGCAACGGCTCGCCGTTCATGCCGACCGCCAGCATCGCGTCGCGCCCGTCCAGGATCGTCTCCACCGGCGTCCCGATGGTCATTCCCTCCGCCGAGCGGGCGACCAACTGGTCGGCGCCGCGCCGGACCCCGGCTGCGCGCAGCAGCGGCGCCAGCGGCGCGCCCAGCCACCGGGCGGTCCCGATGTACGGCCCGCCGACCTCGTTGGACACGCAGTTGAGTGTGATGTCCCGCTCCATCAGCGGCCGGGCCAGCAGCTCGGCGAAGCTCAGCTCCAGCGGCCGGTCGACCATCCCGGTGATCCGCAGTCGCCAGCTCGCGGCGTCGATGCGCGGCACGGTGAGCGCGGTGTCCACCCGGTAGAAGTCGGCGTTCGCGGTG
>DASQDS010000482.1:0-3761 GCA_035634075.1 Pilimelia sp.
GCGGGAGCTCTTCGCCTGGACGATCCGGGAGGCTGTCACCAACCTGGTCCGGCACAGCAACGCGGCGACGTGCGAGATCCGCCTGAGCCCGACCAGCGTCGAGATCATCGACGACGGGGACGGGACAGGGCGGGCCGCGGCCGGCGCCCGCGACCCCGGCGCCGGGCAGGGCCTGCCGGGGCTCCGCCGCCGGGCGGAGAATCTGGGCGCCCGGCTGTCGGCCGGCAACCGTCCCGACGCCCGCGGCTTCCGCGTCCTCGTCGAGGCCCCGTCGTGACCGGCACCCCGATCCGGCTGCTGCTGGCCGATGATCAGGCGCTCGTCCGCGGCGGGATCGCCGCGCTGCTCGAGCTCGAGAGTGACCTTACCGTCGTCGCCGAGGTCGGCCGCGGCGACGAGGTGGTCCGGGCGGCGAGCGAGCACGCCGCCGACGTCGCGTTGCTCGACGTGGAGATGCCGGGCCTGGACGGCATCAAGGCAACCCGCCAGTTGACCCAGCAGCTGCCCTCCTGCCGCGTGCTCATCGTCACGACCTTCGGGCGGGCCGGCTACCTGCGCATGGCGCTGGCGGCGGGTGCGCGGGGCTTCGTCGTCAAGGACACGCCGGCCCGGCTCCTCGCCGACGCGGTCCGGCGCGTACACCAGGGTCTCCGCGTGGTCGATCCCGCGCTAGCCGTCGACTCCCTGCAGTACGGCGAGTCGCCGCTGACCGAACGCGAGGCCGACGTCCTGCGCGTTGCGCGCGACGGGGCCGCGACGGTGCTGGACATCTCCCGGCACCTGCACCTGTCCGAAGGCACCGTCCGCAACCATCTCTCCGCGGCGATCGGCAAGACCGGGGCGCGCAACCGCGCCGAAGCGATCCGGCACGCCGTCGAACGCGGCTGGCTGCTGACCTGACCAAGGCCTGCTCGGCACCGAGGCCGAACTGGCGGTCTGTGTCGGGGGCTACCGCTACCCTGGCCTGACTGTGGACCAGGCTGAGGAACGGCGGGCCGGCATGACCAGTGCGCTGCTGGGTCGCGCGCACCCGGAGGCGGTGCTGCGCGCCGAGATCAGGCGGGCCACCGACAGCCACGGCGGGCTGGTGCTGGTCACGGGAGAGGCGGGGATCGGCAAGACCACGCTGGTCACCGCCGGGGCTGAGGAAGCCCGGCGGCGCGGCGCGCTGGTGCTCGGCGGCTCCTGCTGGGATTCGGACAGCGCGCCGGGCTACTGGCCGTGGGTGCAGGTCGTCCGAGCGCTGCGGCGCGGTGCGTCCGGCGGCGAGTGGGCCGCCGCGCAGGACGCGGCCGGGGCGGGCCTGGCGATCCTGCTGGGCGAGTTCGCGGGCGGCGAGCCGGGCGACGCGTTCCGCCTGTACGACGCGGTGACCACCGCGCTGGTGGCCGTCTCCCAGCAGCGCCCCGTGGTGGTGATCCTCGACGACCTGCACTGGGCCGATGTGGCCTCGCTGAAGCTGCTGGAATTCGCCGCTCAGCACACCTGGTTCGAACGGCTGCTGCTGATGGGCACCTACCGCGACGTCGAGGTGGAGTCGGCGGAGCACCCCCTGCGGCCGCTGATGACGCCGCTCGTGGCGAAGGCCACCACGGTGACGCTGACCGGGCTGGAGCCGGCCGAGGTGGCAACCCTGATGCGGCGCACGGCCGGCCGGCAGCCGGACGCGGAGCTGGTGGCCGAGGTCCACCGCCGCACCGGCGGCAACCCCTTCTTCGTCGAGCAGACGGCGCGGCTGTGGAGCGCCGGTGGCCCGGTCAACGCGGTGGCGCCGGGGGTCCGGGACGCGTTGCAGCGGCGGTTGTCGCAACTGCCGCGACCCGTGTTCGAGCTGCTCACCGGCGCGGCCGTCCTCGGCCGGGAGTTTCACGGGACGGTGCTCGCCGCCACCGCGCCGGACGTCGCGGTCGACCGGCTGCTCGACCGGGCCGTCGCGGCCCGGCTCGTGGCGGACCACGGCGAGGGGGGGTTCTCCTTCACCCACGACCTCGTCCGCGAGGCGTTGTATGACTCGCTCCCCGACGCCGACGTGCGACGGCGGCACGCGGCGGTGGTGCGGGCCCTCGACGCCGCGCCGACCCTCGCGGAGTGGGTCCACCCCGCTGAGGTCGCCCGGCACGCCTACCTGGCCGGTGCGGAGGTGGAGCCGACACACGCCGTGGAGCGGATGCTCGCCGCCGCGGCCGACGCGGCCGGCCGGATGGCGTTCGAGGAGTCCATCGGTCACAACCGCCGGGCGTTGGAGCGGGCAGCCGGGTGCCCGCCGCGCAAGCAGGCCGTCATCGCCCTCTCACTCGGCCACCAGCTGCACCACGCCGGTTCCGCCGACGACGCCTGGCAGGCCTTCACCCACGCGCTCGGGCTGGCCCGCGGCACCGACGACCCGGACCTGCTGACGCGGGTGGCGCTGACCCTGTATCAGACGGGCTTCCGCGGCGATCGCGGCCAGCTGGCGGCGGAATTGATCGCGGAGGCGCACCGCACGGTGGTCGGCGGCGCGCAGCCGCACCGGGCCGGCCGGTCGGTCGACCGGCTCGCGACGGAGCTGACGACGCGCCTCGCCATGCTGGCCCGCGACGGGGACGACGACGAGGCGCTCTCGTTCAGCCTGTGGGCGCTGCACGACGTCAGCTGGGGCCTCGGCTCGGCCGCCGAGCGGCTGGCGCTCATGGACGAGCTGATCGCGGTCGCGCGCCGCACCGGCGAGAGCGAAAAGGAACACTTCGCGACGTCGCTGCGCTGGGTGGCGCTGCTGGAGCTCGGCGACCCCGCCTACCTCGACCAGTTCCACGCGTTCGTGGCCATGACCGCGGCGGGCGGCCCGCCCCGGTCGGCATTCTCCGGCCTGCTCGACCGCAGCATCGTCGCCGGGTTGTGCGGCCGGTTCCCCGAGGCCCAGGCGCTCCTGGACGAGGCGCAGGTGACCTTCGGCGGGCACGACCACGCGGCGTTCGCGTTCATGGACCACCAGCTGCGCTGGGCCTGGCTCCAGTTGCAGGGACGGTTCGAGGAGTTGCACGAGCTGCAGGAGGTGCTGGTCGCGAGCGGCCACCCGTACCCGCAGCTGCTGGCCGGCATCAGCGCCGTACAGCGCGGCGACATCGAGGCCGCCCGGGACCTGCTGGCGCAGCTGGACCTCGGCGACGACCCGTTCGCGCGCAGCTTCACGCCGCTCGCGCTGCGGTTGCAGGCGCAGGTCGGGGCGGCGACGCGGGACCGCGACCTGTGCACCCGGGCCCGGGCGGCATTGGCGCCGTACCGGGGCCAATGGGTCGTATCGCTCTACGGCTGCGACATCAGCGGGCCGGTTGACCTGTGGGTCGCCGTCATCGACTCCGCCGAGCGGCGGTGGGCGGAGGCGATCGCGGGCTTCACCCGCGCGTACCGGTCCGCCGACCGGCTGCAGGCCCGACCGTGGTCGATCGAGGCCCGGGCCCACCTGGGCCGCACGCTGCGCGAGCGTGCCGCCGAGGGGGACGCCGCCGAGGCCGCGGCGCTGCTGGAACGGGTGCGGGCGGAAGCCACGGAGATCGGCATGCGGCACGTCGTCGACCGGGTGGACGAGCTTGCTGCCGGCGACGCGCGCAGGGGCGGCCGGGCGCAGCCACCCGGCGGCCCACCGGCGGCGGGCACGTTCCGCCGGGCCGGTGCGGTGTGGTTGGTCGAGTTCGGCGGCCGTACGGCCCACGTTCCGGACGCCAAAGGGCTGCGCGACCTGCACGTGCTGCTGGGCCGGCCCGGCACCGACGTCGCGGCCGGGG
>DASQDS010000483.1:0-3192 GCA_035634075.1 Pilimelia sp.
CGGACGCCCCCAGGAACCCGGACGCCGGCAAGAACCCCAACGCCGCGAGGAACCCGGACGCCCCGAGGACCCCGGACGCGCCCCGGAACCCCGACGCCGCCAAGAACCCCGACGGCGCCAGGAACCCGGACGCGCCGAAGGGCCCGGACGCCGGCAAGAATCCGGACGCGCCGAAGGATGCCGGCCCGGCCGGGAAGGACGCGGGTCAGCCGCGCACGCCGCAGAAGGTCGGCGCGGAGGCCGAGTAGCGGTCACGCGCGGGCGACGCCGCGTCGCGTGGCGCCGGGGTCGCGGCGCCGTTACCCTGCCGTCGGGTACGCCGTGCGGCGTACAAGGGAGGTGGCGGGGTGGCCGCGGAGCGATCCACTGGGGAACCGGGCGGGACCGGCGGCGACCCACCGGCGCAGGCGGAGGTGGCCGGGATGGCCGAAACCCCCGCGCCGGTCATGGCCGACGACCAACCGGCGGGCCCACCGGCGACCGCGGGCCGGCCCGCCACGGAGGAGGTGTTCGGCCGCCCCGGCCGACCGCTGTCGCGCAACCCGTTCGTCGTCGGCTTCGTCGGCGGGTTGGGCGCCCTCCTGGCGTACGCCACCTACCTGGCGGTCCGCAGCGCCACCTCGATGCTGGTGCTCATCTTCATCGCGCTGTTCCTGGCCGTGGCGCTCAACCCGGCGGTCCGCCGGCTGCAGGGCTGGGGGCTGAGCCGCGGCGTGGCCGTCATGATCGTGGGGTTCGGCACCGTGCTGGTGTTCTGCGGCGGCCTCTTCGCGCTGGTGCCGCCCATCATCACGCAGTCGTCGGAATTCACGGCTGAGCTGCCGGAGTACATCCAGGACCTCAAGAGCAACAGCACGCTGAACGAGCTCAACGACCGCTTCGACATCATCGACAAGGTCACCGCCGCGGCGAACGGGCAGAACGCCACCCGGCTGTTCGGCGGCGTCCTCGGCGGCGCGCGGCTGGTGTTCGGCACGCTGTTCAACGTGTTCACCGTGTTCGTCCTGACGCTCTACTTCATGGCGGCGTTCGAGCGGCTCAAGACCGGGGCGTACCGGCTCGTTCCGGCATCCCGCCGGCCCCGGGTGGAGTTGCTGGGCGACGAGATCCTCGGCAAGGTCGGCGCGTACATGGTGGGGGCGCTCGCCATCGCGTTGGTGGCCGGCACGAGCACGTTCATCTTCCTGTGGATCTGCGGCGTCGCGTACAAGTTCGCGCTCGCCTTCGTGGTGGCGATCTGTGACCTGATCCCGCAGATCGGCGCGACGCTGGGCGCCATCGTGGTGAGCGTCGTCTGCTTCGCCACGTCGATCCCGGTCGGCATCGCCGCCGTGGTCTTCTTCGTGATCTACCAGCAGGTGGAGAACTACATCATCTATCCGCGGGTGATGCGGCGGTCGGTGCACGTCACGGACCTGGCGGCGATCGTGGCGGCGCTGCTCGGCGTCGCGCTGCTCGGCGTGATCGGCGCCCTGATCGCCATCCCCACGGTGGCCGCCATCCAGCTCGTCGTCCGTGAGGTGGTGCTGCCCCGCCAGGAGCAGCACTGACCACCGGCTAGCCGGCCACGTCCCGCGCCGGGTCGCCAGGGCCCGGCACGTCGGCGCAGGCGGCGGTGGTGCGGTCGGCGTACGCGCTGGCGTCGCCGTACGTCATCGGGCCGGCCCAGTGCCGGGGCAGCGGGTACGCCGCCGGTGCGACCCGGCGCACCACCTCGTCCAGCGCCGTCTCCGCGTCCCCGACCCACAGGTGCTTGGCCCCCGGCACGCCCACCACCTCGGCGCCCGGCGCCGCGGCGAACCGCTCGCGCGCCTGGGCGGGACGCAGGTAGTCGTCGAACTCCGGGACCAGTGCAGTCAGGGGCTTGCCGGAATCCGCCCACCGGCGCAGGTCCGCCTCGGTGGCGGCGCGCAGCGGCGGGGACAGCAGGATCGCCCCCCGCACGGCCGGGTCGCAGCCGTGCCGCAGCGCCAGGTCGGTGCCGAAGGACCAGCCGAGCAACCAGATCGCCGGCAGCTCCGCGAACTCGGCGTACTCGATCGCGGCGGCGACATCGAAGCGTTCACCCTCGCCGTTGTCGAAGGCGCCCTCGCTGGTGCCCCGGACGCTGCTCGTCCCGCGGGTGTTGAACCGCAGCACGGCCACGTCGGCGAGCGCCGGCAGCCGCCACGCCGCCTTGCGCAGCACGTGGCTGTCCATCATCCCGCCGTGGGTGGGCAGCGGATGCAGGCAGACCAGCGTGGCGACCGGCGGCCGGCCGGCCGGCGGCAGCGCCAGCTCGCCCACCAGCCGCAGGCCGTCGGCGGTGTGCAGCTCGATGTCGCGCCGGTCGCCGGGCAGGATCGAGTTGGCCCGGACAGCCGCGCCGGTGCCCGCGCCGTCGGTGCCCGCGTAGTCGGTACTCACGGGTCGATTCTTCCAGCCGCGGCTTGCGTCAGCCGTAGCGCGGGGCGCTGCGGGAGCGTTCCACGGCCGGGCCGCGGCGGTCGCGGGCCCGCCAGCAGCCCCGGTGCCAGTGCCGCCGGTCGCCCGCGTCGCCCCGGCCGTCCGCGGGCCACGCCACCACGTGCGGCACGCCCGGCGGGATCTCCTGCTGGCAGCCCGGGCAGCGGTACACCTTGCCGGCCGCGCCGCCGGGCACGGACCGCACCAGCCAGTCGCCGTCCGGCCAGGCCTGGACGGCCTCCACCCCACGCCGGGTCCGCTCGGGGTCGACCGGCGGCGGCGCGTCAGCTTCGCGGCGGTGCCGGCGCGGACTCACCCCACCAGCGTACGGGCGGCCGCGCGGGCGCCGAGGCCGGCGGCGGCCACCTGCGCCAGCAGGGGTTCCGGCGCCATCCCCGGCTCGCCCAGCTCGCGGTGGATCGCCGCCTGGCCGGCCAGGGCGGCGGGCGCGCCGAGCGCGTCCAGCATGGCGATCGGGCCGGCGGGGTACCCGCAGCCGAGCGTCATCGCGACGTCGATGTCGTCGGCGGTGGCGTAGCCGGCGGCCAGCATCCGCACGGCGTCGTTGAGGTAGGGCAGCAGCAGCCCGTCGACGAGGAAGCCGGCCCGGTCCCGGCATTCGACCACCGTCGCGCCGATCGCCGCGGCGGCGCCCCGGGCGGCGGCCAGCGCCGACGGCGCGCTGCGCACGGTGCCGGCCAGCTCGGCCAGTGCCGCGCCGGCGCCGGTCAGCGTCAACCGGAGGCC
>DASQDS010000484.1:0-7905 GCA_035634075.1 Pilimelia sp.
GGCACGGCCCCCGCCGGCCGCTGCGCGCCGCCTTGGCCGGCGCGGTCGGTCTCGTGGTGTCCGCGCTGCCGGTGTTCGTCGCGACGCAGCCCGCCCAGGCCGCCGCCGGCGCCCAGGCCGCGGCGAGCGCCGGGGTGTGCCCGACCGGTTCCCGGACCGTCACCTACGACGTCGCCGCCTTTTCCCTGGTCATCCCCCTCAACGGCTGGGGCGACAAGCTGCCCGACGGGGCGGTGTACGCGCTCAAGGGCGCCGACGCCCGCGTCGGCAAGGCGCAGCTCACGGCGAACCCGCGGCTCAGCGAGCCCCTGGTCATCCGGGCGAACGTGGGCGACTGCATCAAGGTGGTCCTGCGCAACGACCTCGACCGCCGGGTCGGCCTGCACCCGGACGGCCTCGTGCAGTTCGACCCGGAGGCCTCCGACGGCGCCCGGGTGGGCCGCAACCCCGACACCACGGTGGCCCCCGGCGGCTCGGCGACCTACACCTGGTATGCCGACAAGCAGGGCGAAGCCCCGATCACGGACATCGCGAACATCGACGCGGCCGACCCGGACCACACCACGGTGCAGGACGGCCTCTACGGCGCGCTGGTCGTCCACCCCAAGGGCTCGACCTGGACCAACCCGATCACCGGCGCGAACCTGCTCGACCCGGTCACCGGCCGGGCGGTGGAGAGCCGCGCGTTCGCCGACGTCGCCACCCCGACCGGCGCCCTGCGCTCGTTAGCGATGGTGCTGATGGACGAGAACGAGGACGTCGAGGACCGCAACGGCCGGCAGCCGACCTTCCCGACCAGCGGGCTGCCGGATTCGACGTTCGGCATCAACTACCGCTCCGAGCCGCTGCGCAACCGGCTGCGCGCGGTCCTGGAGCACCGCGGCACGAAGACGCCGGAGAACCCGTCCGGCACGGCGAAGACGATCACCCTGCCCAACGGCAAGGTGTTCACCCCGGCTGACCACTTCTGCGACGGGTACGTGCCCGAGCTGGGCAAGGTCGTGGACGACCCGGGCGCCAAGTGCCTGGGCGAGGAGTCGCACCTGCAGTCCTGGGTCTACGGCGACCAGGGCAAGCTGACCCGGGTGCTCACCGACGGCACCGTCGTCGTCGACTCGGACAACCTCATCCCCAAGGCGTACGTCGGCGACCCGGTGCAGTTCCACGTCGTGCACCCCGGCGCCATGGAGACGCACCCCTGGCACCAGCACACCCAGCGCTGGTTCAAGGACCCGAACAACCCCGACTCGCCCCGCAACGACGTCCAGTCGATCGGACCCGGCGAGGGTTACCGCATGGAGCTCGAGGGCGGCGCGGGCGGGCTCCAGCGCACCGCCGGTGACTCGATCTTCCACTGCCACCTCTACCCGCACTTCGCCCAGGGCATGTGGGGCCACCTGCGGATCTTCGACCGGCTGCGCACCGGCACCGACCGGTACGCCGACGGCACGCCGATCCAGGCCCTCCGCGAGCTGCCCGGCCGGGCGGGCCAGACGCCCGCGCCGACCGCGACGCAGCCGGGCTTCCCGCTGTTCGTGAAGGGCGACTTCGCGCAGCGCGCCTACCGGCCCCCGCACGCGGTGGTGAAGGACACCTTCGCGGCGATCCGGCGGCCCGGCGACGCGCCGCGCGGCCCGACGACCCTGGAGGCCGCGGGGCTGCCGGCCCTGAACGCCGCCAAGCCGGGCAACGGCTACATCGACCCCTGCCCGACCACCGCGCCCACCCGCACGTACCGGCCACACGTCATCGACGTGCCCATCACGTACAACAGCGCGGGCTGGAAGGACAAACAGGGCCGGGTGTACGTCGAGGAGGCACAGGCGGCGGCCGTGCGCGCCGGCACCAAGGCGCCCGAACCATTCACGATCCGCGCCCGGCTGGGCGAGTGCGTGCAGGTCTACACCAGCAACGACCTGCACCTGGACGAGGACCCGACGAAACCCATCGACCACGTCAACCGGCTCGACGGCGACTTCATGCACACCGAGGAGACCGCCGAGGTCTCCACGCACGTCCACCTCGTGAAGTTCGACGAGCTGGCGTCGGACGGCACGAGCGTCGGCTGGAACTACAGCTCCAGCGCCATGCCGGGGCAGACGTACGGCTACCGCTGGTTCGTCGACCAGCCGCTGCGCACAGTGTTCTTCCACGACCACCAGTACGCGAACCTGCACCAGCAGAAGGGCCTGTTCGCGGCGATGCACGTGGAGCCGGCCGACGCCACCTGGCACGATCCGAGGACGGGTGCGGCCACCGACGGCACCGGCACGGTCGCTGACATCCGCTCCGCGAGCGGGCCGGACTTCCGGGAGATCAGCGTCTTCCACCAGGACCGGATTCCGATGTGGAAGAACAACGGCACGGGTAGTCCGGTCAATCCACCACCGGACGTCGACGACTACGGCGCGGACCAGGGCGGTTATGCCCTGAATTACCGCAACGAGCCGTTCCAGATCCGCACCTCGCCGGGCATGACCGGACCCAAGGGCGACCCCGCGTACATCTATTCCTCGGCGGTGCACGGGGACCCGTCCACGCCCCTGTTCCGGGCGTACAGCAAGGACCCGGTGATCATCCGCAACGTCGACGGCGCCCACGAAGAGGTGCACACCTTCAACCTGCACGGGCACCGGTGGCTGAATGAGCCGGACAATCCCAGCTCAACGGTGGTGGACACGCAGAGCCTGGCCCTGGCGGAGTACTACAACTACGAGGTCACCGGCGCCACGGTGAAGCGCAAACCGCGCAGCACCCCGGGCACCCTCAAGCACGCGAAGAACGAGGCGGCCAACGGGGCGCCGAGCATCCTCGCGGGCGGGGCGGGGCCGCCCGGCGACTACCTCTACGGGTCGACGCCGTTGGACGACCAGTGGCTCGGCATGTGGGGCATCTTCCGGGTGCCCGGCGGCAAGCTGGCCGACCTGCAGCAACTGCCCGACCAGAAGAACCCGGGCGGCGCGGGTAACACGTGGCCGGCGCTGAAGCCCGGCGATCCACTGAACGCCACGGCGCCGAAGCTGGTCAAGACATGCCCGGCGCAGTCGGCCGAGCGCAGCTACGACATCGCGGCGATCCAGAAGGACATCGTCTACAACGCGACCACCGGCGACCACGACCCGGCCGGCGCGCTGTACGTCCTGGCGGAGCACGAGGCGGCGGTGCGGGCGGGCACGCGGCCGACCGAGCCGCTGTACATCCGCGCCAACGCGGGCGACTGCCTGAAGGTGACGCTCACCAACAAGCTGCCCGCGACGGGGCTGCCGGCACACACCGGGGACGTCCCGCTCCCCGCGGACGCGCCGTTCCCGAAGAGCAACCGGGTGTCCCTGCACCCGTCCCTGCTCGAGTACACGGTCACGAGCGCGGACGGCGCCACGGTCGGCTACAACTACGACCAGACGGTCGGGCCGGGGCAGAGCATCACCGCCTACTGGTACGTACCGGAAGAACTGGCCGGTAGCACCGCGCCGCTGGTCGACTTCGGTGACCGGCGGGGGCACCGCCACCACGGCCTGTTCGGCGGCCTGCTGATCGAGCCGAAGGGCTCCACGTGGACCGACCCGACCACGGGCGCCCCGGTGGTCACCGGCCCCACCGCGGTGATCAGGTGGACCGACGGGGCCGGCGCGCCGCAGGTGTTCCGCGAGCACGCCCTGCAGTGGCAGGACGGGCTGAACCTGCGGACCGCCGGCGGGGCCGCCATCGCGCCGGCCGGGGAAGTGGACGATCCGTACGACCGCGGCAACCGGGGCATCAACTACCGGACGGAACGGTTCGCCCCCCGGCTCGCCCGGGACCCGGCGCGGTCGAACGTCCTCAGTTCGGCGGTGCACGGCGATCCGGCGACCCCGGTCCTGCGCGCCTACGTCGGTGACCCGGTGAAGATCCGCCTGATGGCCAGCAGCGACCGCGGCCGGGCCCACACGTTCATGCTGAGTGGGCACGGCTGGACATATCAGGCGGCGGACCCGGCGTCCACGGTGGTCAGTGCGCGCGGTTTGCTGCTGGCGAACCAGGCGTCCTCCCACGACCTGGTGAGTGGGGCAGGCGGGCCGCGGGGGGCCAGCGGCGACTTCCTCTACCGGGACGGCAACCAGGTGAACCAGACCAACGCCGGACTGTGGGGACTACTGCGCGTACACAACACACCACAGCCCGATCTCCTGCCGATTCGCTAACCGCCGCGCCCCTGGCGGGCCTCGGGACCGGACACCGGTCCCGGGGCCCGCTGCCGTTCGCCCCTGCTGCCGTTCGCCCCTGTCGACCCGCGTCCATACGCGTGCGACAGTGCGTACTGGGGTAATGGTCGGGTGCAGTACGGAGGGGAGGCCGTCGTGGTGGTGGGTGAGTTGGTACGAGCGGAAACCGTCCATCCCGGACGATGTGGGCCTCCTACGCCGGCCGCCGCCCCGACCCGGGACGTCGTGCTGCTGCTCTCCGACGTCGCGCACCGGCGGCAGGTCATCGGCGCCCTGGAGGCCGCCGGCTACCGCGTCGACATCCCCCGCCACCCGGTCGCCTGGGTGAGCGCCCGCCGGTCGGTCATCCTGGTGACGGACGACACGGAGGGCGCCGGCCGCATCCGCGAGCACGCCGTCACGGTGGTGCCCCGCATCCCCTGCGTGGTCCTGGTCGACGAGCCGGCGCCGGCGCGGTACCGCCAACTGCTCGCCGCCGGGACGACGGCCCTGCCCGCCTCCTGCGCGGCCGAGGACGTGGTGCTGGCCGTGTGGGCGGCGTCGCGGGACCTCGCCTGCGTGCCGGTCGCCGTGGCGCAGTCGCTGGCCGGCGCGGAGGGCGACCGGCCGGTCCTCTCCGAGCGCGAGGTGTCCTGGCTGCGGGCCCTGGTCGACGGGGCGACGGTGGCCAGCCTGGCCCGCGCCGTCGGGTACTCCCCCCGGGAGATGTACCGGGTCCTCGGCAACCTGTACGCGCGCCTCGGCGCCGTCAACCGCACCGAGGCCCTGTTGCGGGCCGACAGGTGGGGCCTGCTGGCGCCGCCGGCACCCCCCGCTTCCGGCAGCTCCGCGAAGGTCCCGGCCCAGCGGCGTCCGACGCCCTGACCCCCCGTGGCCGTCAGCCCGCGGCCGCCCCGGCGAGGCTGGGTTCGATGCGGGCGAGCAGGCCCGGCCAGCCGTTCCCCATGCCGTGCAGCGCGCGCTGGCCCAGCGGCGACGCCGGGTCGAAGCCGGCGTGCTCCAGGAAGAGCCGCGTCCCGCCGCCCTCGGGCTCCAGGCGCCAGGTGATCGTGGTGTCCAGCGAGCCCTCCGCGAAGGTGTACCGGATCATCCGCTCCGGCTCGACGGCGAGCACCTCGCACGGCTGCTGGCCCCAGGAGCCCATGTCGAGCGTGAAGCGGTGGCCGACCACGGGCCGCACGTCGCCGGCGGCCCACCACCGGGCGTGCAGGTCGGGGTCGGTCAGGACCCGCCACACGGCGGCGGGCGGGTGGGCGATGAACTGGTCACAGCGGATGGTCGTCCGGTCGATCGTCATGGTTCTCCTGCTCGTCGATGAGGTCGCGGAGGGCCGCGAGCCGGGCCCGCCAGTACCGCTCGAAGGGATGCAGCCACTCCTCCACCTCGGCGAGCGGGACGGGCTCCAGGTGGTAATACCGGTGCCGGCCCCGTGGCTCCTCGCGCACCAGCCGTGCGGCGCGCAGGACCGCCAGGTGCTCGGAGATCGCGGGACGGCTCAGGGCGAACCGGCCGGCGAGGTCGTTGACGGCGCGTGGGCCCTCCCGCAGCGCCTCCAACAGCCGACGACGCACCGGATTGGCCAGTGCGCTGAACACGTCCCCCTCGGGCATGCGTTTCATAATGCGTCGGAGAACCCCGACGCGTCAAGCTTTTCCGACGCGTTAGGTCCGCGCGTTGGTCCGGCGCGTTAGGCGGTCGGCGCCGAGCCGGAGAAGTCGACCGCGCAGTCGGGTACGCCGAACGTCTCGCACAGGCCGAGGGTGTGCAGCAGGCGCCGCACGAACGGGCCTGGGTTGGTGACCGCCAGCACCGTACCGGCGTCCCGGGCGACGGTGTGCGCGGCGACCAGCGCTCCGACGCCCACGGAGTCCATGAACGTCACGTACTTCAGGTCGACGTCCAGGCGCTGCGGGCGGTGCTTCGTGACCACGTCGGCCAGGACGGCGCGCAGCGCCTGCACGCTGCCCACGTCCAACTCACCCCGCATCTCGACGGTGGTGATCCCGTCGGCCTGCCGTCGGATAGCGATCAGCGCCTGGCCCACCGCACCGTCCCTCCGCTGTCGGGTCGACCCAGAGACCTACCCTCGCCGCCGCGCCGCAAACCTCCACCGGCACGCCGCGATCATCGCTTGCCGGACGGCAAGCGAGGCGGCATCGGCGGTGCCGGTACGGTCGCAAGAATCCGACGGGATCAGGTGACATGGGCCGCTTGACCATCCACAGCCAGCAACGCCTCGACGGCACGGTGGTGCTCGCCATGCGGGGGGAGTTGGATCACGCCACGGTGGCGGCCGTAGCGGACGCCGTGGACGAGGCGCTGCGCAACCGGCCGGCCCGGATGTGCCTGGATCTGGCGCTGGTGCCCTTCATCGACTCGGTCGGCATCAGCGGCCTGATCCGCGCCCACTGGGCCGCCCGGCGGGCCGGCTGCGAGCTGGCCATGATCAATGCCAGCCCGTTCGCCCGGTCCTTGGTGGACAAGCTGGGCCTGGCGGAGCTCCTCCAGTCGGCCGGATAACGCCCACACAGGGTCTATCCGTGCGAGCCGGACCCGAGGGCCGACCGGGCCGAGCGGACGAGGTGGGCCAGGAGCGCGGCCGTGGCCGGCGGGTCCGGCGCCGCCCCGTGCACCGCGGCGCTGATCACCCGCTCGTGACCCGGTAGCGGCACCGCCCGCACGTCGGCTCGGCGGCCGGCGGCCAGCGCCAGGCCGGGCAGGGTGGTCACGCCGAGACCGGCGGCGACCAGCGCCTGCACCGCGACGTAGTCGTCGGTGGTGAACGCGATGTCCGGGGCGAACCCGGCGGCCGCGCAGGACCGCACGAGGTGCGCCCGGCAGCGCTCGCACCCGGTGATCCACCGGCGGGCGGCGTGGTCGCGCAGCTCGTCGCCCGCCAGACCGGCGGGAGTGACCAGGTACGTCGGCTCGGTGAGCAGCGGCACCCGGCGCAGCCCGCCGTCGTCGCCCGGCGGCGTGTCCCGGTAGGTGAACAGCAGCGCGGCGTCGACCTCGCCGGCCCGCAGCAGCCGCGCCGCGTCGGGCGGTTCCGCCTCGACCAGGCTCACCGCCACGTCCGGGTGGCTGGCGTGCAGGGCCGCCGCCGCCCGCGGCACGAAGGTGCCGAGGGCGGACGGGAACGCCGCCAGGCGGACCCGCCCCGCCCGCAGCCCGGTGTACGCGGCCAGCTCCGCCTCCGCCGCGGCCAGGCGGCCGAGGATCTCCTCGGCGCGCTCGGCGAGCACCCGCCCCGCCTCGGTCAGCCGGATGCCCCGGCCCACCCGCTGGATCAGGTGGCTGCCCGTCTCCGCCTCGAGCCGGGCCAGGTGGTGGCTGACCGACGGTTGGGCGTAGCGCAGCGCCCGCGCCGCGGCCGTCACGGAGCCATGGCGGGCGACCGCCGCGATGACCCGCAGGCGGGTGACGTCGAGCATGGCTCCCAAGTATAGACCGCATCAATAGGTTGCCGCGGAATACGGCATTAGACCAATGGGATCGTCGGCGCGACGATGGACGCATGGCACCTGACCCCACGTTCGCCGACATCCTGGCCGCCCGCGAGCTCCTCGCCGGGCACCTGCCCGCGACCCCGATGTGGTCGTACCCGGCGCTCGACGCGGTCGCCGGCGCCACGGTGTCGATCAAGCATGAGAACGTGCAGCCTGTCGGGGCGTTCAAGGTGCGCGGCGGGCTGACGCTGCTG
>DASQDS010000485.1:0-2574 GCA_035634075.1 Pilimelia sp.
GCCGACATCGACAGACCAGCCGACATCGACTGAGCAGCCGACATCGGCCGCACAGCCGACATCGGCCGAGCAGCCGACATCAGGAGCGGACGGCTCTCCGGTGGAGCCGGGGACAACGGCGACGGAGACCGCCCGAACGGACGCCGCGTCCCTGGCGGCGGCAGAGCCCGGGGAGCAGGCGGCAGCGGAGCGGGCGGCCGCGGAGCGGGCGGACTCTACCGCGCCCACGGAGATCTCCCCCGGTGCGGTCGGAGCCCCGCCGGGCGGGTCCGCTGGCGTGGTCGACGGCGACCCCGCCACCCCCGGAACGCCGGGCGGGCGCCGGGACTCGACGCTGGTCGAGCCGGTCCCCGTGCGGGACGATCCGGCGGAGGCGGACGCCCGTCCCACCGACGAGGCCGCAGAGGGCGTCGAGGCCGAGGCGCCGGCGACCAAGGATGAGCCGGTCGCCGAGGACTCCGCCCTGGTCGGGTCGGCCGGGTTCGGGAGCGGCGCCGTCGGGCAGGCGGAGGCCGCCACGTCGCGACCGCCGCACACCGCACAGCCGGGCGCCGCGGAGGCGCTCCGCTCCGGCGATCGTGGCCGGGCGACCGGGAGCGCCGCTGTCCCCGTACCCACGGAACGCCCGGACCGGCAGCGGACCCGGCTGCTCGCCGCGGCGGCCGTGGTGGCGGTGCTGGCCGTGCTGGCGGTCATCGTGCTGGTCAGCAACCTCGCCGATGACCAGGGGCGGGGCCCCGGCGTCGCGGCGTCGGAGCCGCCGGTGCGCCCGGCTACGGCAGAACCGGCGCGGCCCGGCACCTCCGCCGAGCCCACGGACGGCGGGCCGACCACGACGGCGCCGGTGACGACCGGCCCACCGTCGCCGTCCGCCGCCGCGACCGGAAGCCAGCCGCTCGTGCTGCCGGCCGGCTTGCACAGCTTCCGTGACCGGACGGGCTTCTCGGTGGCGGTGCCGCGCAGTTGGCGCGTCGAGCGGCGCGGGACCATGGTCTATTTCCGCGAGCGCGGCGGGCAGAGCCGGGTGCTGGGGATCGACCAGAGCGACAGGCCGAAGTCCGACCCGGTGGCCGACTGGACCGACCAGGAGAGGACCCGGCGGGCGGACGGCGACTGGCGGGACTACCGCCGGGTGCGGATAGTCAATGTCCCGGATTACCACCTCGCGGCTGCGGACTGGGAGTTCACCTACGCCGGCAGCAACGCCCGGCTGCACGTCGTGAACCGGGGTTTCGTGACCGCGCGGGACCAGGCCCACGCCATTTTCTGGCTCACGCCCGACTCCCGCTGGGCGGAAAATCTCGACGAGTTTTCGCTGATCACACGCAGTTTCCGGCCGGTCCCGTCGAGGTTGCGGACGTGAGATCGGCATGAGCGCGATTCACCGGGGGTACTGACCGGTCGACGGATTACCGCTCGACGGAAGGAGGCAGCCATGAGTTTCCGCAGACATGCTGTCAAGCCCACCGCGGCGTTGTGGTCGCTGGTCCTGCTCGGGGACATGGCGCTCGTGGTTGCCAGCGCCGGCGTGTTGATGCTGGTCGCACTGGCGAGCGTCGCCACCATGGGGCTCGCCGGCGTGGTCGCCTGGCGGTACGCCCACCGCCCGGCGGACACTGTCGGCCCGGTGCCGGTCCGCGCGTCCGCGCGGCGTGGCGTGTGACAGAGGCGCGCTGACGGCGGTACGGCACTGGCAGTACGTGCACTGGCGGCGGCAGCCGGACCGGTCATCGAGCCCCGGGGCTGATGACGGATCCCGCTGCCGTCGTCGCACGTGCGGCGACGATGTCGTCCACGATGGACGCGGTGACCGCGGCGGAGCCGATGGCCCGCTCCACCAGGTCGGCGTCCAGGGCGGTGGCGTCCACGCTTGACTCCTCCACCACGGCGGCGACCTCCAGCTCGTGCAGCCGTCGGTGCAGGTCTGCCCGGCCCGGCCCGAGCAGGTCGAACACCACGCCGAGGACGGCCGCGTGGCCCGGCTCCACCAGGCCGTTCGCGCCGACGACCGCGATCAGCAGCTCGGCGACGCTCTGCTGCTCGGCGGGCCTCAGGGCCGCGTACCGGGAGCGGATCGCCGCCCGGTCGGGCCGGGCGCGGGAACCGGCGTGCACGCTGTCGTCCACCCGGTGCCGCTCGGCCAGCGTGAGCCCCAGCGCGTCCACGACGTGCCGGCGCACCGCCCGGACGTACACGTCCTCGATGCCCGACAGCGCCACCAGGCGCATCACCGCCTCCGCGGCGGCCAGTTGGGGACGGCCATCGGCCCGGGGCGCCGCGCCGCCGCCGACGGGCCCCGCGGCGACCCCCTCAACCACGACCGGGTCGACCACGATTGTTTCGACCACGACGGGGTCGGGGGCAGGCTCGTCCACAACGGAGCCCGGCACCACGGAGCCGGTGACGACCGGCCCGGCCACCACGGTCTCGGCCGGCTCCCGCACCTCCCGGCCGGGCCACAGCGCGGCGAAGAGCGCCTGCCCCGCTGCCACGGCCTCGTCCGGCGGCGGCCGGCGGCCCGCCGCGGGGCGGGCGCCGGCCTGCGGCACCGGCCACTCCGGCATCGGCGCCGAT
>DASQDS010000486.1:0-15310 GCA_035634075.1 Pilimelia sp.
GGGCCGACGCGCTCGCCGCGGCCAGCGCCGGCATCAGCGTGTACGCCGCGGAGGCCGACCCGCTGACCGCCGCGCTCGCCGCCGCCAACGCCGAGGCGCTGGGGCTGGCCGACCGGCTGCGGGTGCACCACGCGGCCGCCGCGGACGTCGACCTCACCGGCGTGGACGCGGTGTTCTGCGACCCGGCGCGCCGGCGGGCCGGCACCGGGCGACGGGTTTTCGACCCCGCCGCGTACTCGCCGCCCTGGGCCTTCGTGGCCGCGCTGCCGGACCGCGTCGCCCGCACGGTGCTCAAGCTGGCCCCCGGGATCGACCACGCGCTGCTGCCAGCCGGCGCGGAAGGCGAGTGGGTCAGCGTGGACGGCGAGGTGGTGGAGGCCGCCTTCTGGTGCGGACCGCTGGCCCGGGCGCCGCGGCGGGCGACCGTGCTCCGCGGCGACACCGTGGCGGAACTCACCGGCCCGGGCACCGCGCGGGCGCCGGTGGGGCCCCTGCGCCCGTTCCTGTACGACCCGGACGGCGCCGTCGTCCGCGCGCACCTCGTGGCCGAGTTCGCCGGCACGGTCGGCGGGACGCTGGCCGACCCGGACATCGCCTACGTGTACGCCGACGCGGCGCTGCCCACCCCGTACGCCCGCTGCCTGCGCGTGGTCGACACGCTGCCGTTCTCGCTCAAGCGGCTGCGCACGGCGCTGCGGGACCGGGGGGTCGGGCGGCTGGAGATCTGCAAGCGCGGCTCGGCGCTGGAGCCCGAGCGGCTGCGCCGGGACCTGCGGCTCGCCGGGCCGGCCGCGGCCACGCTGGTGCTCACCCGGGTGGCCGGGGCGCCGACCGCGCTGGTGTGCGAGCCCGCCGGGACGCCCGGGGGGCCGGCCGGCTGATCCGCACCCGCCGGCCCACCGCATATCGTGCTCGGGTGCCGTTGTGGGCGCCCGCCCGCAGGCCCGGACAGGATCCGTGACCCATGCGCCGACGGACGCTCGCCATCGCGGCGGCCACCGTGCTCGCGACCGGGGTGCTGGCCGGCTGCGGCGGGCCGGCGGGGACGGACGCCGGGCCCGCAGCCGCCGAGGTCCCCCGCGTCGGGGTGATCCTGCCCGACAGCTCCGCCGGCGCCCGCTGGGAGAGCGCGGACCGGCGCTACCTCACCGAGGCGTTCCGCTCCGCGGGGGTGGAGTACGACATCCGCAATGCCCAGGGCGACAAGGCACAGTTCCGGTCGCTGGCCGACGACATGCTGGCCGACGGCGTCGACGTGCTCATGATCGTCAGCCTGGACCCGGCGACCGGCCGGGCGGTCCTCGACCAGGCCAAGGCCAAGGGCGTGGCGACTGTCGACTACGACAGGCTGACCGTCGGCGGCTCGGCGTCGTACCACGTGAGCTTCGACAGCGAGCGGGCCGGCCGCCTCCAGGGGGAGGGGCTGGTCCGCTGCCTGAAGACCGCGGACGACGCCAAGCCGGTGGTCGCCTACCTCAACGGCGCCCCGGGGGACCACAGCGCCGTGCTGCTGCGCCGGGGCTACGACGCCGTCCTGCGGCCGCGCTTCGCCGCTGGCGAGCTGGCCAAGGGCCCGGAGCGCAGCGTGCCGGCGTGGGACCCGGCGCGGGCCCGCAGCCTGTTCACGCAGATGCTGGCGCAGGCCGACGGCGACATCGACGGCGTGCTGTCGGCGAACGACGACCTCGGCGCGGCAGCACTGTCGGTGCTACGCAAGCGCTCGCTCGACGACGTGCCGGTCACCGGGCAGGACGCCAGCCTGGCGGGCCTGCGCAACGTCCTGGCCGGCCAGCAGTGCGTGACGGTCTACAAGGCCATCGGACGCCTGGCCCGGGCAGCCGCGGACGTCGCCGTGGCACTGGCCCGGGGCGAGAAGGCGGACCCGGCACGCTTCCTGCGGGACCCGCAGTCGGGCCGGCAGGTGCCCGCCGTGCTGCTCGAGCCCCGGGCGATCACCAAGGCGAACCTCAAGGTGGTCGTCGACGACGGCCTGGTGACGCCGGGTGACCTGTGCGGCGGGGACTTCGCCGAGCTGTGCAAGACCGCGGGCATCACGCCACCGTGACGCGGGCCCCCGGCGCGTAGGCTGAACCCGCCGGCGGAAGGAGGCGGATGGAACTGGAGCATCGCGCCTCCGACGACGACCGCCAGCGGGTGATCGACGCGCTGCAGCGGCACACCGCGACGGGCCGGCTGAGCCTGGACGAGTTCTCCGAGCGGGTCGCGACCGCGTACACCGCCCGGACGGTGGCGGATCTCGCCGCCGTGCTGCGGGACCTTCCGGTCGAGTCGGCGCCCGAGGACGATCCGCCGGCGGCCACCGGCCACGTCCGGCGCGAGTTGCTGGTCCTCTTCCTGGTCGCGGCCGTCACGCTGGTGCTGCTGGGAATCCTGATGACGTTCCGCCCCTGACGGCCGCCCCGGTGGCGCGCCCGGCCGGCTCGGCGGGAGCCGTCGTGCGGCCGACGCGCCGGGCCGCGCGGTAGGCGGCGCGCAGCGCGGCGTACGCCGGGTAGGCGCCGGCCCCGACCACCCGGTGCTTGAGCCCGGCGGTCCCACCCGGCGCCCGGTAGCCCCCGGCGGGCAGGTACCGCCGGTAGACCGCGGCGAGCTCGCGGAAGAACGCCCGGCGGCGCGCCGGTGGGACCCGCGACTCGTTCCCCGCCACCACGAGCAGGTGATTGATCATCATGCGGAACAGGTCCGCCCGGAACGGCGCCGCCCGGTCGCCGAGCCCGTCGACCGTCGCCCACAGCCGCTCGTACTGGTCGAAGGCCTCGAAGTGGCGCTCGCTGACCGTGCGGGTGATCGCGCCCGTGGGCCGCTGCCGGTAGTGGTAGCAGACCCGGTCCAGCACCCCGATCGACCCGGCGGCCAGCAGAAGCGGGTGGCTGAACGGGACGTCCTCGTACCAGCCCGGGAAGAAGCGCAGGCCGATGTCGTCCAGCAGCCGACGGCGGACGACCCGGTTCCAGGCCGCGTGCTGGAGGCCGAGCAGCTCCGGCCGCCGCGCCAGGTTGACCGTGCCGGGCACGCCGCGCAGCACCGGGCTGCTGGCGTCCGTCTCCACCCGGCCGTCGGCGTAGACCCGGTCGTGGTCCAGCAGCAGCACGTCCGGGTCGAGCGACCGCAGCGCCGCGAGGACCGCCGGCACCGTGCCGCCGGGCAGCCAGTCGTCGCTGTCGACGAACCACACGTACTCCCCGGCCGCCCGCGCCAGCCCCGCGTTGCGGGCCTCGCCGAGGCCGACGTTCGCGGGCAGGTGCAGGACCCGCAGCAGCGGGTTGGCGGCGGCGTACCGGTCGAGGACGGCGGGACAGCCATCCGGCGAGGCGTCGTCCACCGCGACCACCTCGACGTCCGGGCCGGCCTCGGTGAGCAGCGAATCAAGGCACTGGCGGAGGTACGCCTCCACGCCGTACACCGGCACGACGATGCTGAGCAGCGGCCGGCGCCGGCCGAGATGCGTCACGATCACCCCGGCACCATGGACCGCCGACGTTGTGCCGCCCCCACGGGCGGGCGAGCCGGAGGAGACCGGCCGGTGAACAGCCGGGGCGGGCCTCAGCGATCGACGGGCGTGAAGTCCCACGCGTGCGGCGAGCGGGCGACGAGGTGCGCGGGCGGGTCGCGGAACGGCACCGGCATCCCCCGCCAACGGGAGATCACGACCACCCGGTTGTCGGCGGAGGAGAACACCTCGCTGGCCACGTGCAGCGGCTCCACCTCCACGGTGGGCACGGCGGTGGCGCAGACCCAGTCGAGCAGCTCGGGCAGTCGGTGCGGGTGGGCCCGCACCTCCCACATCCGCACGATCACGTCCGCGGACACTACACGCTCACCGTGGTCACCGGCATGGCCGAATCGGCCGGCAGGTCCAGCGCGCTGGGCGCGACGCCGGCGCTGACGAGGTGGACGCCCAGCGCCGCGACCATGGCACCGTTGTCGGTGCAGAGCTTCGGCCGGGGTACGCGCAGCGCGATGCCGTTGCGCTCGCAGCGCTCGGCCGCCAGCGCCCGCAGCCGGGAGTTGGCCGCCACCCCGCCCCCTATCACGAGGGTGTCCACACCGTACGCCCGGCAGGCGCCGATGGCCTTGGCCGTCAACACGTCGCAGACAGCCTCCTGGAAGCTGGCGGCCACGTCCGCGACCGGCACCGGCGTCCCGGCCCGCTCGCGCGCCTCCACCCACCGGGCCACGGCAGTCTTCAGGCCCGAGAACGAGAAGTCGTACCGGTGGCTGGCCTGGTCCTTGCCGGCGGTCAGGCCGCGCGGGAAGGCGATCGCGTCCCCGGCGCCGTCACGGGCCGCGCGGTCGATCGGCGGCCCACCGGGGAACGGCAGGCCGAGGAGCCGGGCCACCTTGTCGAACGCCTCCCCGGCCGCGTCGTCGACCGTGCCGCCGAGCGGGGTGACGCCGCGGCTCAGGTCGTCGACCAGCAGCAGGGACGAGTGCCCGCCGGAGACCAGCAGCCCGATGGCCGGCTGGGGCAGCGGCCCGTGTTCGAGCGTGTCCACCGCGACGTGCGCGGCGAGGTGGTTCACGCCGTACACCGGCTTTTCCGCCGCCACCGCGTACCCCTTGGCCGCCGCCACCCCGACGAGCAACGCCCCGGCCAGCCCTGGGCCCGCCGTGACCGCGATCGCGTCGATGTCGGCGAGTGTCACCCCGGCGTCGGCCAGCGCCCGGCGCATCGTCGGCACGATCGCCTCCAGGTGGGCCCGGCTGGCCACCTCGGGCACCACGCCGCCGAAGCGCGCGTGGGCGTCCACACTGGAGGCCAGCGCGTCCGCCAGCAGCGTGTGCCCCCGGACGATGCCCACACCGGTCTCGTCGCAGGACGTCTCGATGCCGAGCACGAGAGGTTCAGTCGGCACGCCTCATCACCACCGCATCCGTGTTACTGGGTTGGTAGTAGCCGCGGCGGACGCCGACCGGCTCGAACCCGTACGCCGTGTAGAGCCGCTGGGCCGGCACGTTGTCGGCCGCCACCTCCAGCAGCACCTGCCGGGCACCGTGCTCGGCGGCGTGCCCGAGCAGGGCCGTGAGCAGCGCCCGGCCGATCCCCCGCCGGTGCGCGTCGCGCCGCACCGCGATGTTCTGCACCCACGCCTCCGCGGGCGGGACCAGCGCCAGCCCGGCGTAGCCGAGGACCGCGTCGCCCTCCACCGCCAGGAGGTAGTGGTGCCCGCTGGCCAGCTCGTTCCAGAACATGCCGGCCGACCACTGTTCCACACCGAAGAGGTCCGCCTCGATCGGCAGCACCGCCGGGATGTGCCACCACCGGAACCGGGTGAGCGTCACCGCGGCAGCACCGCCTTGCGGACGCCCGGCGCCACGGCGTCCGGCCGGCGCAGGTAGAGCGGGGTGAGGCCCTCGCCCGGCGCCCGGGCCAGGACCCGGTCGGTGGCGAGGGCGGCCAGCGCCGCCGCCGGCGGATATCCCGGCTCGTCGCGCACCGGCAGGCCCAGGGCGTCGGCGTACCGCAGCGCGCCCTCCCCCACCGCCGCCGTCGCGCCGAGCTCGGCGGCCCGCTCCGCCACCACCGCCGGCGCGTCGACGGCAGGCCAGGTCAGCGGCTTGCCGTCCGCGTACACCGCCCAGTAGACCTCCCGGCGCCGCGCGTCGGTGGCGACCAGGACGCGGCCGGCGCCGGCGGCCAGTCCCAGGGCATCGAGCGAGCAGACGCCGTAGGTGGGGATGCCGAGCGCGTGCCCCATCGTCGCGGCCGTGACGAGGCCGACGCGCAGCCCGGTGAACGGGCCGGGGCCGAGCCCGGCGACCACCGCCGCGAGGTCGGCGGCGCGGACCCCCGCCTCGGTCAGCACCGCGGCGACGTGCGGCGCCAGCGACTCCCCGTGGGCGCGGGCGTCGACGGTGCACCGCTGCGCGAGCACGCCGTCGGCGGGCAGGTTGACGAGCGCCGCCGTGACGGCCGGGGTGGACGAATCCACGACGAGGACGAACACGGTTATGCACCTTATCCCCGCACGTTGTCCCGCGCTGTCACGGCCCGTCGTCGCGCCGGCGGCCCGGACTCGAACGAGCATGATGCCTGAGAGGCATCATGATGACTGTCGGGCATCACCTGATTTCGCGTCCGGTGGCCGACGGCACCCGCCGGACGCGGCGCCGAGGATCGTCGCATGACCACCGACGGCCCGGCCAGAGACCGCCCGGCCAGAGACCGGCTGACGGTGCTGCTCGGCACCACGTTGCGCCGGTCGCGGGAGCGGCACGGGCTCACCCAGCGGAAGCTGGCCGCCCTGGCGGGCGTCACCCAGGGGGCGGTGGCCCGCATCGAGCGCGGTGACCGGACGGCGAGCGCGCCGATGCTGGCGCGCCTCTTCGCCGCAATGGGCGAACAACTCACGGTCGGAGTCGAGCCGCTGGACGCGGACCTCGACGCCGCGCTCGACGCGCTGGCCGCGACGCCGCTGGACGAGCGGATCGCGGACACCGAGATCGGGTCCGTGCGGGACCGGCTCACCGGCATCCCCTACGTTTTCGCCGGTGCGACCGCCGCGCTCCTGCAGGGTGCGCCGGTCCCCGTGACCGCGGTGGACGTGGCGCTGCGGTGGGCTGACGCCGACGCGTTCACGCACTGGCTGTCGCACAACTACGGGCAGCGGTGGCACTCGGCGTGGGAGACCTACGGCTTCCTGCCGCTGGATCCGCGGCTGCCGGGCGAGCACCGGTGGCACACCGCGTGGGGCACCATCGCGGCGCGGTTCGGCGAGGAACTGCCCGCATCCATCACGGTGCGGGTGGCCGGGCGGGACCACGCCGTCGTACCGCTGATCGAGGTGGAGATCGACGGCGGCCGCGCGGCCGACCTGCTGGCGCGGTACCGGGTCCGCCGGGCTACCAGTTGATCGTGGGCAGGCCGGCGTCGGCGAGCGCCTTGTTGGCGGCGCTGAACGGGCGGCTGCCGAGGAAACCGCGGGGGTTCAGCGGGCTGGGGTGGCCGGCCTCCAGGACGACGTGCGCCGGGTTCGTGACCAGGGCCGCCTTCTTGCGCGCGTAGCCGCCCCAGAGCAGGAACACCACCCGGGTGTCGAGGGCGTCCAGCGCCCGGATCGTGGCGTCCGTGAACGCCTCCCAGCCGCGGCCGGCGTGCGACCCCGCGGCGCCCTCCCGGACCGTCAGCACGGCGTTGAGCAGCAGCACGCCCTGGCGGGCCCAGCGGGTGAGGTCGCCGGAGGCGGGCGGCGGACCGCCGGCGTCGGCCGCCAGCTCCTTGAAGACGTTGCGCAGCGACGGCGGCACCGCCACCCCGTCGCGCACGCTGAAGCTGAGCCCGTGCGCCTGGCCGGCCCGGTGGTACGGGTCCTGGCCGAGCACGAGGACGCGGCACCGGTCGATCGGGCAGAGCCGGTACGCTGCGAACAGGTCCTCGACCGGCGGGTAGACGCGCTGCGTGGCGTACTCGGCGGCGACGAAGGCGCCCAGCTCGGCGGTGGCTGCCGGCTCCAGGTGGGGCGCGAGGGTGTCGCGCCAGCCGGCCGGCAGCAGCGCCGGCAGGTCCATCGCCGTCATCCGAGCCGCCGCGCCCAGTCGCCGCCGCGCGGCTCCAGCGCCACGACGCGGGTGTCGTCGTCGCGGCGGTCCAGCCGCACCCGCAGGTGGGCGTCGGCGAGCTGCTCGACCACGCCCTCGCCCCACTCCACCACCGTCACCGACTCCTCCAGCGAGGCGTCCAGATCCAGATCGTCGACCTCCGCCCGGGGGTCGGGGGCGGCACCCAGCCGGTACGCGTCGACGTGCACCATCGGCAGCCGCCCGCCGCGCTCCGGATCCGGCCGGTGCACCCGGGCGATCACGAAGGTCGGCGACGTGATCTCGCCCGCGACGCCGAGGCCGGCGCCGATGCCCTGCGCCAGCGCCGTCTTGCCGGCACCCAGCGGGCCGCTGAGCACCACCAGGTCGCCGGCGCGCAGCAGGCCGGCCAGCCGGCGGCCGTACGCCCGGGTGTCGTCCACCGTGGAGAGCAGGGTCATCGGCCGATCTTCTCCAGGAACTCGAGCAGGGCCCCGTTGACCTCGTCCGCGTGCTCCAGCATGACGACGTGGCCGCTGTCGGGGATCACCAGCAGCTCGGCGTCCGGCAGGTGCCGCATGATGGCCTCGGAGTGGGCCAGCGGAATGACCATGTCCTTGTCCCCGGTGATGAGCAGCGTTGGCGTCGCCCGCATGGCGGCGAGCGCCGGCAGGCGGGCGTGCGTGTAGAGGGTACGCAGGTAACGGGCGACCGTCTCCGCCGAGGTCCGGGAGTTCATCTGCTCGACGTAGGACACCAGGGCCGGGCTCGGCCACGGGCCGCCGAACCCGTACTTGCGGGTCAGCAGCCAGGCCAGGTCCGAGGAGGCCTGCCGGGCGCGGTCGAGGACGCCGCCGGTCAGCCGGGCCGCGCCGTTGACCAGCGGGAGCAGCGGGGCGCCGAACCGGGTGACCAGCGCCGGCAGGCTGAGCTGCGCCTCGTCCAGCAGCCCCCCGGAGGTGGCCATCAGCGTGACGCCGACGACCCGGTCGCCGAACCAGTCGGGGTACCGCTCCGCGAACGCCATGATGGTCATGCCGCCCATCGAGTGCCCGACGAGCACCACCGGACCCGCCGGCACGGTCTTCTCCAGCACCGTGCGCAGCGCCTCGCCCAGCCCCGCCAGCTCGTACTCCCCGGTCGCCAGCCGGCCGGAGCGGCCGTGCCCGGGCTGGTCGTAGAAGACCAGCCGGTAATCGCCCCGCCGGGTGAGCTCCCGGCGCTGGAAGTGGAACGTGCCCATGTCAAGGCAGAACCCGTGCACGAACACCACGGTCGGGTCCGCCGGCGGCGGGGGCACGACGGCCGCCGCGAAGTCCGCGTCCAGCTCCAGGCCGTCGGCGGGCTCGACGATCTCGACGTAGAGGTCGGTGCCGTCCGCCGCCGTCACGGTCAGGGACTCGTCGTACGGCAGCGCGCCGAACGGTTCGGCGGCGTGCGGGTCGGCGCCGCCCCGGCGGGTGCGCCGGATCAGGGCGCGCTCGGCGGCCATCCCGGCCGCCACGCCGGCCGCGGCGACGCCGAGGACAGCGCCGACCAGCCCGGCCCGGCGCTTCACCGCGCTGCCGGTCACTCGGCGACCAGCTCCTCGTACACCCGGGGCACCCGGGAGCTGCCGAACCGCGCGACGATCTCGTAGTTGATGGTGTCGACGACCGCGGCCCAGTCGTCGGCGGTCGGCTCGCCGGCGTCGCCGGGGCCGAACAGCGTCGCCACGTCGCCGGCCGCCACCGCGTCGTCCCCGATGTCCAGCACCACCTGGTCCATGCACACCCGGCCGGCGATCGGCCGCACCGCGCCGGCCAGCGCGATCGGGCCCCGGTTGGACGCGGCGCGGGGGATGCCGTCGGCGTAGCCGAGGGGCACCACGGCCAGCGTCGTCTCTGCGGCGGTCGTGTACGTGTGGCCGTACGAGACGCCGCTGCCGGCCGGCACCCGCTTCGTGAGCATGACGCGGGCCCGGGCGGTCATGGCCGGCCGCAGGCCGAAGCGGGCGCTGCCGCCCGGCAACGGCGACAGCCCGTAGACCGCGATGCCGGGCCGGACGAGGTCGAAGTGGGCGTCCGGCCGGGTGAGCGTGGCCGCCGAGTTCGCGATGTGCCGGTAGCGCGGGGTCACGCCCAGCCGCTCGGCGATCGCCAGGCCGTCGGCGAAAGCGCCGAGCTGCCGGTCGATCGTCTCGTGGCCGGGCGCGTCCGCGTACGCGAAATGGCTCCACACGCCGACGACCTCGGCGGTGCCGTCCGCCTGCGCCTTCGCGGCCGCCTCCACCCGCGCCGGCCAGACGGCCGGCGCTGCCCCGCCGCGGGCGCGCCCCGTGTCGAGCTTCAGGTGCAGGCGCGCGGGCCGGCCGGCCCGCTCCGCCGCCGCGACCGCCTCGGCCAGCAGCCCGCGGTCGGCCACGGACAGGTCGACGTCGGCGGACACCCCGTCGTGCAGGGGCAGGCCCGGCGCGAGCAACCAGGCCAGCACCGGGGCGGTGACGCCGGCGCGGCGCAGCGTCAGCGCCTCGTCCAGCGTGCAGACGCCGAGCCAGCTCGCGCCGCCGGCCAGGGCGGCCCGCGCGGACGGCAGCATGCCGTGCCCGTACCCGTCGGCCTTGACCACCGCCATGACCTCGGCGGCAGTGCCCGCGCGCAGCCGCGCGACGTTGCCCCGGATCGCGTTCAGGTCGACCCGCACCTCCGCCTGCCACATGGTCCCAGACTACTGATCCGGCCCGGCCACTCACGAGCTCGACATCGCCGCGCAACCCGCACTGGCAGATCGCGCCGGTGTAGAGTAAAAGGCGATTTATCGCTTTATCCGCAGTACAGGCTTATCCGCACCACCAGGAAGGCGCCAGGGATGGCTCAGGGGACCGTCAAGTGGTTCAACGCAGAGAAGGGCTACGGCTTCATCACCGTAGACGAGGGCGGGGCCGACGTCTTCGTGCACTTCTCCGCGATCGAGTCCAGCGGGTACCGCTCGCTGGAGGAGAACCAGCGGGTGGAGTTCGAGATCGGTAAGGGGCCCAAGGGGCCGCAGGCGGAGTCCGTCCGGCCGATCTGATTGCCGCCGTCGAGCCCCGCGTCCAGCCCTGTGCGCGGGGCTCGATGGTGCTGCGGCTCCCGTCGTGTGTCACCGGCCAGGCTCGTGTGTCACCCGGTCAGGCGACGAACCGCCGGGCGCAGCGCCGCCATGACGTCGGGCGCGGTCACCGGGCCGCCGAGCGCGGCCTCCCGCCCCGCCAGGCCATGTGCGTACGCCGCCGCGACCGCCGCCCGGCCCGGTGCCAGGCCGGCGGCGAGCAGCGAACCGAGCAGCCCGGCCAGCACGTCCCCCGTCCCGCCGGTCGCCAGCGCCCCCGTGCCGGTCGGGTTGACCCACGCCTCGCCGGCCGGGGTGGCGACGACCGTCCGGTCGCCCTTGAGCAGCACCACCGCGTTGGTCCAACTGGCCAACCGCTGTGCGGCGCCGACCCGGTCGGAGTCCGGCGCCTGCCCGGCGAGCCGCGCGAACTCCCGGTCGTGCGGCGTCAGCACGATCGGGGCGTCCCGGCCGCGTAGCCGCCCCGCCATCGACCCGTCCACCAGCAGGGTGATCGCGTCCGCGTCCAGCACCGCCGGCACCGGCGCGGCCAGCACGCACCGCAGCTCCGTGGCCGCCCGCTCGTCGGTGCCCAGCCCCGACCCGCACACCCAGGCCTGCACCCGCCCCGCCTCGGCCACCGTGCCGGCGGCGATCACGGCTGGGTGCCGCGCCAGCACCTGCGCCGCCGCCCCACCCGCGTAGCGGACCAGGCCGGTCGGGCCGGCCAGCGCCCCGCCCGTCGAGAGCACGGCCGCGCCCGGGTACGCCGCCGAGCCGGTCGCGACGCCCACCACCCCGCGGTTGTACTTCTCCGCCGCCGCGCCCGGCCGGGGCCACCACGCCGCCACCTCCGCGCGCCCCGGCACCCGCACCGCGGGGTCGGCGCGAAGCCACGGCCCCAGGCCGATGTCCACCATGTCCACGTGCCCCGCCAGCGGGGCGGCGGGGCCTACCACCAGCGCCGGCTTCAGGCACCCGAACGTCACCGTGACGTCGGCCTGCACCGCGTCGCCGGGGACGTCCCCGGTGTCCACCGCCACCCCGCTCGGCACGTCGACGGCGACGACCAGCGGCCGCCGGCCGTCCCGCCCCGGCCGGGCCGTCGCGGCGGCGAGCGCGTCCACCGCGGCCGGGCGCAGGCCGCCGGAACCGCCGATCCCGACGACGCCGTCCAGGACCATGTCCACGACCCGCGGCGGTCCGTCGACCACCCGGCCGCCCGCCGCCCGGTACGCCGCGAGCCCGCCGCCGTGCACCCGGTCGGGGGTCAGCAGGTGGGCGCTGACGGCTACCCCCCGCCGGGCGAGCAGCGCGCCGGCGTAGAGGGCGTCCCCGCCGTTGTTGCCGGCACCGACGAGCAGGTGGACCCGGGCGCCGTACGCCCCGGGCCCGGCCGCCCCGCCGGCGAGCAGCACCGCGCACCGGCGGGCGAGCCCCCCGGCGGCGCGCAGCATCAACGTCCCGGGCGGCAGCGTGGCCCTCAGCGCGTCCTCGGCCGCCCGCACGTCGGCCGCGCGATAGGCGGGCCCCACGACCTCGGTCACTGCTCCGCCACCACCATGGCGGAGGCGATGCCGCCGTCGTGGGACAGGGACAGGTGCCACCGGTGCACGCCGCGCTCCGCCGCCGCCGACGCCACCGTGCCGGCGACGGTCAGCCAGGGCCGCCCGTCCGGGTCGGTGACGATCTCGCAGTCGTGCCAGTGCAGGCCGCCCGGCGCGCCGAGCGCCTTGGCCACCGCCTCCTTGGCGGCGAAGCGCGCGGCCAGCGACTCCGGCGACCGGGGGTTGCCCGACGGCGTGTAGCGCTCCCCCTCGGTGAACAGCCGGTCGGAGAGCAGGGGCGTGCGGGCCAGTGCCCGGGCGAACCGCTCAACAAGCACCACGTCGATGCCGACAGCCACGATCACGCCCATACCCTGCCACGTCCGGCGCCCCGGCGGTGGCCGTGGCAGGCCCGCGTTCCTCGACTCGCTCGACTTACTCGACGGTGACGGACTTGGCGAGGTTGCGGGGCTGGTCCACGTCGTGCCCGCGGGCGGCTGCGATCTCGCACGCCAGCACCTGCAGCGGCACGGTGGTGACCAGCGGCGCCAGCAGGGTCGGCGTCCGCGGGACCCGGATCAGGTGATCGGCGTACGCGGCAACCGCCTCGTCGCCCTCCTCGGCGATCACGATGGTCCGGGCGCCGCGCGCGCGTACCTCCTGCATGTTGGAGACCACCTTGTCGTGCAGCACGCCGCGGCCCGCCGGCGAGGGGACGACACACACCACCGGGGTGCCGTGGTCGATCAGCGCGATCGGACCGTGCTTCAGCTCGCCGGCGGCGAACCCCTCGGCGTGCATGTAGGCCAGCTCCTTGAGCTTGAGCGCGCCCTCCAGTGCGACCGGGTAGCCGACGTGCCGGCCGATGAACAGCACGCTCTTGGCGGTGGCCAGCTCCCGGGCCAGCTCGCGCACCGGCTCCATCGTCGCCAGCACCTCGCCCACCTTGCCGGAGGCGGCCTGCAGCTGCCCGACCACCGCGGCGACCTCGTCGGCGTACATGACCCCGCGCACCTGGGCCAGGTGCAGGCCGATCAGGTAACACGCGACGAGCTGGGTGAGGAACGCCTTAGTGGACGCGACCGCGATCTCCGGACCACCGTGGGTGTAGAGCACGGCGTCGGACTCCCGGGGGATCGTCGAGCCGTTGGTGTTGCAGATGGCCAGCACGCGGGCCTTCTGCTCCTTGGCGTGCCGCAGCGCCATCAGGGTGTCCATCGTCTCGCCGGACTGGCTGATCACGATCACCAGGGTGGACCTGTCGAGGATCGGGTCGCGGTAGCGGAACTCGCTGGCCAGCTCGACCTCGCACGGGATCCGGGTCCAGTGCTCGATGGCGTACTTGGTGACCATGCCCGCGTGGTACGACGTGCCGCAGGCGATGATGAAGATCTTGTCCACGTCGCGCAGGTCCTGGTCGGTCAGGCGGACCTCGTCCAGCACGATCTCGCCGGTCTCGGTCAGCCGGCCGAGCAGCGTGTCGGCGACGGCGTGCGGCTGCTCGGCGATCTCCTTGAGCATGAAGTAGTCGTAGCCGCCCTTCTCGGCGGCTGACGCGTCCCAGTCGATGTGGAAGGCCTTGCCCTCGGTCGCCGCGCCGTCGAAGTCGGTGATCTCCACGCCCCCCGGGGTGATCAGCACGACCTGGTCCTGGCCCAGCTCGATGGCGTCGCGGGTGTGCTCGATGAACGCCGACACGTCGCTGGCCAGGTAGTGCTCGCCGGGGGCGGTGCCGACGACCAGCGGGGAGTTGCGCCGGGCGCCGACCACCGCGTCGGGGGCGTCGGCGTCGACCGCGAGGAGCGTGAACGCGCCCTCCAGCCGGCGGCAGACGCGCCGCATCGCCTCGGCGAGCACCTGCGCGGGCTCGCGCGTGCCGCCCGCGCCCGCCGCCTCGGCGCGCAGGGCGGCCAGCTCGAGGGCGAGGAGGTGCGCGGCGCACTCGGTGTCGGTGTCGCTGGTGAACTCGATGCCGGCCGACTCCAACTCGGCGCGCAGCTTCGCGAAGTTCTCGATGATGCCGTTGTGGATCACCGCGACGCGCCCGTCGCGGGAGAGGTGGGGATGCGCGTTGCGGTCCGTCGGGCCGCCGTGGGTGGCCCAGCGGGTGTGGCCGATGCCGGTGCTGCCGAGGCTGAGGCCGGTCGGCGCGGCGCCGGCGGTCTCGACCAACGCCTTCTCCAGGTTCGCCAGCTTGCCGGCCTTCTTCTCGGTCAGGACGGCGCCGTCGCCGACGATCGCGACGCCGGCCGAGTCGTATCCCCGGTACTCCAGCCGCCGCAACCCGTCCACCACGATGCCGAGCGCCGGCCGGGCGCCCACGTACCCCACGATTCCACACATGGCCGCGAGCGTAGCTGACTTTCGCTCACCATGCTTGCGCGGTTGCCGCGGTTTCGAGCAAGCTATTTGATTGAATCGGCTTAGCTGTCCCGTTCGCCCGGATTTCGTCCGCCGTTCGGCTGAACAAGCTCTGCGCCACTGGCGGACATCCGACACGGGGCCACGCACGCGCCGCCGGACGGTCCCGGGCCGTAGCGTGATCGCAGTAGCGTGACTGCGGCGGCCGCGCGAGCGGCGCCACCGCCCGCGAACACGGGCGCCACCGCCAGGGAGCCTGCCCGATGTCCTACCCGCCGCCCGCGTCCTATCCGCCGCCCGACCCGCCGAGGCCGTCCGACGCGACACCACCCGACCCGCAGCCGTTCGCCCCCCTCTACCCGCCTTACCCCCAGCAGCCCGGCGGCCCCGCCTACCAGCCGGGCGTGGCGACCCCCGGCTACGGGCAGCCGCCACCGCAGCCCGGCGGTTACCCCGCGGACGCCCCGGCGCCCGCCGGCAGGCCGCCCGGCGGGGGCAGCACGGTCCTGCTCTGGTCGCTGATCGCCGTCTTCGCGCTGCTCCTCTGCGCGGGCGCCGGCGTTGCCGGCACGCTGGCCTTCCGCACCGGCGACGACAACGCCGCCAGCGGAGCCGACACACCCGCGCCGGCCAAGCCGGAACGCGCCCCGACGACAGCACCCGCGCCGCCCACGGACGAGCCGGCGACGTCCCCTGCGCCGGGCGGCGGCGCGCTCATCACGTACGAGGTGACGGGTGACGGGCCGGCGACGATCACGTACCTGCGCGGCGGCGCGGACGGCACGAAGCGGGTC
>DASQDS010000487.1:0-2160 GCA_035634075.1 Pilimelia sp.
TTCAGCGCCTTCGGGTTCTGCACGTCGGCGTTGGCGGGCCCGCCCGGCGCGCGGTACGCGACCGCGGGGGCCGACCCGAGCACCGGGTCGGCGGCGGCCGGCGCCGGCAGCCGCAGGCGGTCGGTGCGGTAGAGGAACGCCGCCGTGATGCCCCGCGCGTCGGCGCCGTCGCGGTCGTAGGCCGCCGCGTATGCCGGGCCACCGGCCGCGGCGATCGTCAGCGCGAGGTCCTGAAGGGTGTCCGGCGCGCCGTCGGCGTTGTCGGTGCCACCGCAGGTCAGCGCCGCGCCGGCCAGCGCGCAGATGTCCTGGTCCTCCGCCTCCTGGATGAGCAGCAGGTCGGGGGAGTGCAGGTCCCGCACGACCTGGTCGGCCAGCGCGGCCAGCTTGTCCGCGTACTCGCGCTGGTCGGCGGGGGCGTAATCGAACGGCGGGCTGACGCCGGGGCAGCCGGCGTTGCCGACGAAGTCGCAACCGTCGAACGGGTCGTCGCGGAAGTCGTACAGGTTCTCCACGTTGTACGTCGACACGGCGAACTCGCGGGCCCGGGCCGCCGGGCGCGGCGGGTGGTTCGCCGACGGGTCCGCCCCGGCGCTGAACGCGGCCCGCTCCACCTGCACGCCGTACTTGTCGAACGAGTACGCCACGGCGCCCCGCGCGTCGCCGGCCAGCCGGTCGAACGTGCGCGCCGGCGGCAGCAGTGCCGCGCTGTCCCCGGCGGCCCGCTTGATCCCGGTCGTGCCGAGGAGGATGCGCTGGCCGTTGCCGTCGTCGAAGCGGGGCGCGGGCAGGTTGTCCAGCGGGTGGGCGTCGCGGAACACCCGCTGGGCGTACCGCTGCGGCCGCGCGAGCAGCGGGTCCTCGCGGTCCACCAGCCACACCTCGGAGTCGGCCGTGCCGGCGAAGACGTCCCGGCCGGCGACCACGCCGCTGCCGGCGCGCACCCGGACGCGGGCGCCCTCGTGCCGCTCCCAGAAGCGTTCGGCGGCGGCCAGGTCGGCGGGCGGGACGGCGTCGTCGACCGCGACGCCGGTGTCGACGGCGACGCCGGACGCGAGCAGCGTCACCAGCGACGCCCCGGACAGCTGGGTGGCCGAGAAGAACTCCGACACCCGGGCCCGGAGCACGACCTCGTCCCCGACCGTGGGCACGTAGCCGCCGATCAGGGCGGTGAAGCCGCCCATGAACACGAAGATGCCGTCGGAGCTCGCCGCGTCGCCGTCCGTCGCGCCGAGCCGGCTCTGCAGGAAGAAGCCGTGCTGCTCGGCGCCCGCCGAGGTGCGCGCGAGCGTCCGCTGGGTGATCACCCCGCGGACGTCGTACAGCGCGGTGCTGGCGCCGTTGCCGGTCGGCGGCGCGAGCGGCGACCGATCCGCCCGGCCGGCCTCCGTGTCCAGCGTCCGGCCCTGCACCTCGCCGACGGCCAGCACCCGCTGCACGGCCATGGGGAACGTGCACGCCGCCGTGCCGCCCGCCGCGCCGGTGGCGGTCACGGTCACGGTGTACGAGCCGGCGGGAACCGCCGCGTCAACCGTGACGGTCGCGGTGGCGGTGCCGCCCACCCCGGTCGCCGGGGCGAACGTGGTGCGCGCGACGGTGCCGGCGGCCGGTGCCGGGGAGACGGCCGTGACGGCCAGGTCCACGATGGTGTCGTCCGGGTCGGTGGCCGTCACCACGCGGCTGGCGGCGGCGCCGATCGAGGTGGTCAGCGGCCCGCCGCAGGCGAGGACGGCCGGCAGGTCGCCGGGGGCGCCGTCGACCGCGTGGCGGCCCAACCCGTCCACCGCGTCGGTGGGCAGGCCGGCCCAGCCGGCGGCGGGGTCGAAGGCGTCCGCCGGGTCGGAGTCGCCGGCGGTCACGGCGGGCAGCCGGCGCAGGGTGTTGTCGGCGGTGCTGGCGGCGCCCGCGCCCCATTCGGTGCCCGGGTCGACGCCGACCTGGCCGACCGCGTCCAGCACCGGCCCGGCGGCCCCGCCGCGGCGCAGCACGACCGCGTCGTCGCCGTTGAAGAAGTTCACCGCGCTGGTCTGGTCGGCGGCGGCCAGGACCGCCGCCCCGGCCGACGCCTGAGCGAGCACGAACACGTCGCCGTCGGCCACCGTCCCGGTCAGGGCGACGGTGGCGCCGGCCGTGGCGCTGCCGTTGAAGTACAGCTGCACC
>DASQDS010000488.1:0-3463 GCA_035634075.1 Pilimelia sp.
CCCCGCCGCTTCGTTTCTTCCGCCCCGGTGGGTATCCGCGGGGGCACGTCCGCTAGCCGAGGGTGAATCGCGATGGCCCTGTTCGTCGACCGGGTGGTCCTGCACCTGCGGGCGGGTGACGGTGGGCACGGCTGCGTCTCCATCCACCGGGAGAAGTTCAAGCCGTTCGGCGGCCCCGACGGCGGCAACGGGGGGCACGGCGGCGACGTCCTGCTCGTCGTCGATGCGGCCGTGCACACGCTGCTGGACTTCCACTTCCGGCCGCACGTCAAGGCGGAGAGCGGCAAGGGCGGCGCGGGCTCGAACCGGGACGGCGCGAACGGCAAGGACCTGGTGCTGAAGGTGCCCGACGGCACGGTCGTGCAGAGCATCGACGGGCAGGTCCTGGCGGACCTGGTCGGCGACGGTACGACGTACGAGATCGCCCGTGGCGGGCGCGGCGGGCGCGGCAACGCGGCCCTGGCGAACGCGCGGCGCAAGGCGCCCGGGTTCGCCGAGCTCGGCGAACCCGGCGACGAGCTGGACGTCGTGCTGGAGCTGAAGAGCGTCGCCGACGTCGGCCTGGTTGGGTTCCCGTCGGCGGGCAAGTCCTCGCTGATCGCGGTCCTGTCCGCCGCCAAGCCGAAGATCGCGGATTACCCGTTCACCACCCTGGTGCCCAACCTCGGCGTGGTCCGGGCCAGCGACCACACGTTCACGATCGCGGACGTGCCGGGGCTCATCCCCGGTGCCGCCACGGGCAAGGGGCTCGGCCTGGAGTTCCTTCGGCACATCGAGCGGTGCGCGGTGCTCGTGCACGTGGTCGACTGCGCGACGATGGAGCCGGGCCGGGACCCGCTGAGCGACATTGACGCGATCGAGGCGGAGCTCACGGCGTACGGCGGCTTGGCCGCCAAGCCGCGGCTGGTCGTCCTGAACAAGGTGGACGTGCCGGACGGGCGCGAGCTGGCGGAGATCGTCCGGCCGGACATCGAGGCCCGAGGTCTGTCGGTGTACGAGGTCAGCGCGGCGACGCGGGACGGCCTCAAGGAGGTCACGTACGCGATGGCGCAGGCCGTCCAGGCGCACCGGGCGGCGCGCCCGGCCCTGGAGCCGACGCGGATCGTCATCCGCCCGACCGCGGTGGACGACTCGGGCTTCACGATCGAGCGCGACCCGGAGGGCGCGTTCGTGGTCGTGGGCGACAAGCCACGCCGGTGGGTGCGGCAGACGAATTTCGACAACGACGAGGCGGTCGGCTACCTCGCGGACCGGCTCGCCCGCCTGGGGGTGGAGGACGCGCTGGCCAAGGCGGGCGCCGAGCCCGGCTGCCTGGTGCGGGTGGGGGACCGCGAGTTCGACTGGCAGCCCACGCTGGCCGTGGAGTACGTGCCGGGGAACCGGGGCACGGACGCGCGGCTGGACGAGCCGAGCGGGCGGCAGAGCGCGGCCCAGCGACTGGCGGCGCGCAAGGCCCGCCGGCAGCGCCCGGCCGCGGAGGTCGACCACCCGTCCTGACCCGGTTATCGTGTCCCGGTGTTGATCGAGGCACGGCCCCCTACCGACCCCGCCCTCGCCGGCCTGCTGGCGGCCCAGCAGCGGGAGATCGTCGAGCGCGAGTCCGGCGCGGGGGTCGCCCACCCGCCGGTCTATCCCGTGCACGACGGCTGCCGGTATGTCGTTGCGGTGAGCGGCGGCCGCGCGGTCGGGTGCGGTGGCGTGCAGGCGCTGGACGCGGACACCGCCGAGCTGAAGCGCATGTACGTGCACCCGGACTTCCGTGGGCGGGGCATCGCCCGGCGGCTGGTGGCCGCGCTGGAGGAGCTGGCGCGCGCGGCGGGGCACTCGGTGCTGCGCCTGGAGACGGGGGACTATCTGCCGGCGGCGATCGGGCTCTACACCTCGCTCGGGTACCGCCCCATTCCGGTCTTCGGCGAGTACGTCGGCAACCCGCACAGCGTCTGCTTCGAGAAACGGCCGCCGATCCCTTGATCGGGTAACTCGGGGCGGCCGTGGGGCCACCGGCCGTGGTCATGCGTGCCACTATGGACGGCTATGAGTGAACCTGCGGTTCTGGACAGTCCCGAGGCGATCGAGGCGCACCTGGCCGAGGCGATCGAGGATTGGGAGCGCAGCCGGCGCAGCGTGCGGTTCGTGCTGTGTGACTCCCACAACGAGGTCCGCGTGCACTGCCCCGTGGACGACCTGCCGGCGCGGACGGAGCCGGCCGACTGCGTCCACGCCGTCTCGGTCTTCGCCACCGCGCTGGCGGACAGCGAGCGGGACGGCGCCCTGCTCGTAGCCCTCACCCGGCCGGGGCCCGGGTTCATCGACGATCCGGACAGGGTGTGGTTCCACGCGGCCCACGAGGTGTGTGCCCGCACCGGCATCCGGCTGCTCGGTGTGCACCTGCTCACGCCGACCCACCAGCGGGAGATCGTCCTCGACGACGCGCTCTGAGTCGTCGCGCTCTGAGTCGTCCCGGGCCGTGGTCGCCGGCGGGATGGCGCGTGCTGGCTCCTCCCGGCGGTGTGGCGGGCGACTTCACTGGGGGCACGGTGACGTGGCTGCTGGAGGGGTGCGGGGCGATGACGGTGTTGATGGAGCGGCCGGATTACCTGCGCGTGGGGCACGGCGAGGTGCCGCCCGCGCGGACGTTCTCCCTGATCGTGGACAGCGTGCCGGGGCCGGCCCAGGTACGGGCCCTGGCGCCGCTCGGCGAGCTGGCGTGGGAGCCGTCGGCGGCCCTCGCCCGGGTGCGGTTCGAGTGGCCGGCGCCGACCTTGGCCGAGGCGGTGGCCGCGGCCGTGCGTCAGGTGGAGGCGGTCGGGCTGCGGGCGCTGCGGGTGGACGCGGGTGACTGGCTCACGCTGCGGGACGTCGCCGCGCGGGTCGGCCGGTCGCGGGAGACCGTCCGGCTGTGGTCGGTGGGCCGGCTCGGGCCCGGCGGGTTCCCGCCGCCGCTCAACCCGGGCAGCGACACGTCGTTCTACAGCTGGGTCGAGGTCTGCCGGTGGGCGCGCACCCGGCTGGGCCTGCCGTTGCCGGCCGAGGAGCCGGCGGTTGCGGCGGCCAACCTGGCGGTGCAGCTGCGGGGGCTGGCGCCACACGTCGTGGGCATGGCGGCGCTGCACCGGCTGGTCCGCCCGTGACGCGGGCGTCAATCCGCCATGGGCACCCGCCGCCAGGCCGCGTCGGTGAGCACGAGGTGGTCGAGGAAGCGCACGCCCACCGCCGCCGCGGCCGCCCCCACGCGGGCCGTGGCGAGCACGTCGGCGGCGCTCGGCGCCGGGTCGCCGCCCGGATGGTTGTGGGCCAGGGCGAACGCGCGGCCGTCGCGGCGCAGCACCGCGACGACGACCTCGCGCACCGGCACCAGAGCCCGGTCGGCGCCCCCCTCGCTGATCACCTCGCAGCACAGCACCCGGTTGCCGCTGTCGCAGACGACCAGGACGAGGCGCTCGCGGCGCCCACGCCGGTGACC
>DASQDS010000489.1:0-4607 GCA_035634075.1 Pilimelia sp.
TCGAGGAACGGCGAGTCGATGTCCGCCGGGTCGTGCGTCGCCCCGGCCGGCAGGGCGGGCCGGCTCCCACGGGCGGGGGGCGTCGCGCGCGTCGGCGGCGTCGCCGGGCGGCCGTTGGTCAGGCGCGGCCGGGCCGGGGTCGGGGCCTGGAAGACGGCCACGGCCCCGTGGCCGGGGCTGGTCACGAGCTCGCCGTCGATGATCCCGTCGTCGGACACGGCGTCGGGCTGACTGTAGTCAGATGGTCGCCTACCGTTACCACCCGATCCGGGTGTGTCACCTGCCGAGCGGGGCGAACTCGGCCGTGGGGTATGGGTCATGCCGTCGCCTTGGCGTCGGCCGTCGGGGGGAGGTTCACACCAGCTCCTCGCGCACTCGGATGCGGGTCGCGATCAGGCGGGGGTCGCGTTGCTCGGAGGCCGGCTCGCGGGTTCGCCGCCAGTCGGTGAGCGCGGTACGGATGACGGCCCTGGCCGGTCGGTCCGGGTCCACGTGCCGGAAGATGAACGAGGTGGTGACCATGGCGAGGGCGATGGGCCAGGCCGGAAAGACCTCCACGTTCATCGTGAACAGCCAGTAGATGAACATGTACGTGGGCACGAGCAGCATGAACAGGCCGTACTGCGCGTACGGCAGGTGCACCGGCAGCGTGTAGCCGGGCGGGCCCAGGTAGACCAGGCGTGCCCGGTAGATGTCATCGTCGGTCCGCAGGCGCATCGTCGGTGCCCTTTGCCTAGGCGAAGATCAGCTCGATGAGGTACTCGCCGACGAAGAACAACGTCGCCGCGCCCGCGATGAAGGCCAGGCCGACGATGGCGATGGCCGAACTGGTCAGGACCTTTGAGATCTCCCCCCGGCTGGCCCGACCGATGAAGATGACGCCGAGGACGGCCAGCAGGATGGGGGCCACCTTGCTGGCGAAGAAGCCGACGACGCCCTCGGTGTTGATCCCGGACGGCTCCGGTGCGGCTGGTACGAGGGCGAGCGCGTCCGCGAGAGGTGTGGCGCCGGACCACACCGCCTGGACGAACTCTGCGGTGATCATTGGAAAAACCTCCCCGGTGCGCGGCTGGCGGTGCCGCGGCACTGCAGTTGTCTAGCCACCCGGAGGACCGGACTCACGCGTTCACTCATGACGCTCCGGTGCCCCTTCACCACATAAGGTGATCAAATCAGAGGCGGTCTGTCCTGTTTTTGCCCAACTCCTCTGCGTTCGGCGCCGGAATGATGGGCAATTGCAAAGCGTACGCATCGCCCTCCTTTCCAACAAGCTAGGAAGAGTGTGGGGGCTGCGGCGTGCGGGGCGGGTGTGGCGGCTATCGTACACACGTTCGAGTAAGGGTGCCGAGCCGCGCCGCCGGTCGCCTCGGTACGGTCACCGCGTGACCGAACTGCGGCCGGGCCCGGTGGTGATGGGCATCCTCAACGTCACCCCCGACTCGTTCTCGGACGGTGGCCGCTACGCCGACGTGGACGCCGCCGTCGCCCGCGGCGCCGCCCTGCGCGCGGCGGGCGCCGACTACGTCGATGTCGGCGGCGAGTCCACCCGACCGGGGGCGGACCGGGTCGACGCGGCGGTCGAGCGGGCCCGCGTGCTGCCGGTGGTCCGGGCGCTGGCCCGCGCCGGCGTGCCGGTGAGCGTGGACACCACCCGCGCCGAGGTCGCCGCCGACGCGCTCGCGGCCGGCGCCGAGGTGATCAACGACGTGTCCGGCGGCCTCGCCGACCCGCGAATGGCCGCCGTGGTGGCGGACGCCGGCTGCCCGTGGGTGCTGATGCACTGGCGTGGCCACTCCCGTCGGATGGGTGACCTCGCTCGCTACTCGGACGTGGTGGCCGAGGTCGCCGCGGAACTTAGCGCACGGGTGGACGCCGCCGTGGCCGCCGGGGTGGCCCTCGACCGGATCGTTATCGATCCCGGGCTCGGCTTCGCGAAGGGGGCCGAGCACAACTGGGCGCTGTCGGCGCGGCTGCCCGAGATCGTGGCGCTGGGCCGCCCGGTGCTGTTCGGCGCGAGCCGCAAGTCCTACCTGGGTGGCCTGCTGGCGGCACCGGACGGCACGCCGCGGCCGGTGGGGGAGCGGGCGGCCGCGACGGTGGCGGCCAGCCTGCTGGCGGTAGCGGCGGGCGCCTGGGGGGTCCGCGTGCACGACGTCCGTGCCACCGTGGACGCGCTGGCGGTCTGGCGCGCCACCGGCGCACCCCGGCTCGCCCGCTGAGCGGGACAGCGAACCAAGCCGCCAAGAGCAGGCAGGATGGAGCGAGATGGACCGGATCACCCTGGCGGGCCTGCGGGTACGCGGGCGGCACGGCGTCTACGACAGCGAGCGTGAACGGGGCCAGGATTTCGTCATCGACGTCGTCCTGGAGCTGGACCTGACGCCGGCGGCCCGTTCCGATGACGTGACCGACACGGTCCACTACGGGGAGTTGGCCGAGCGGCTCGCCGCCATCGTGGCCGGCGAGCCCGTCAACCTCATCGAGACCCTGGCAGACCGCCTCGCCGGCGCCTGCCTGGCGGATCGCCGGGTCGACGCGGCGACCGTCACCGTGCACAAGCCGCAGGCCCCCATCCCCCTCGACTTCGGGGACGTGGCGGTCACGCTGCGCCGAGCCCGCGCGGCAACAGGCGGGGCGGCGGGCGGGGCGACCGCGGCCGGGACGGCGGCGGTGGGCGGGTGAGCCGCGCGCTGCTGTCGCTCGGCAGCAACCAGGGCGACCGGCTGGCGCACCTGCGCGGCGCGGTCGCCGGCCTGCGCGACGTCCTGCTGCTCGTCTCGGGGGTCTACGAGACGCCGCCGTGGGGCGACGCCGACCAGCCCGCGTACCTCAACGCCGCCGCACTGGTGGCGGCTCCGGGCGCCGCCCCGCGGGCCTGGCTGGAGCGGGCCCGCGCACTGGAGGAGGCGGCGGGCCGGGTACGGGATCCCGGTCGCCGGTTCGGCCCACGCACGCTGGACGTCGACGTGATCGCCGTCTGGGACGGCGGCGACGAGCCGGTGCTGTCCGACGATCCGGAGCTGACGCTGCCCCACCCGCGCGCCCACCTGCGGGCCTTCGTGCTCCGACCGTGGATCGACATTCAGCCGTACGGCCGGCTGGCCGGCCACGGTTGGCTCACCGACCTGCTGCAGGCCGATCCCGTCGCCGCCGACGTGCCGGACGTGCGACCGCGGCCGGATCTGACGTTAGAGTCGCAGTGATGACGGAGGCGAGCGAGCAGACCAGGGAGCCGGCCCCCGGCGGGCCGCGGTTGCGGCCGACCCGCCCGGCCACGCTGGTGGTCACGGGCCTGGCCGCCATGGCGGTCGCCTGGCTGATCATCAGCCAGTTCTACGGGAGCATGCCCGCCCTGCCGTGGTTACCGGTCGTGACGATCGCCGGCCTGGCGGTGCTGGAGGGGTACGCGGCGGCGAACACCCGGGCGCGCATCGACCGCCGCCCCGGGCGCGAGCCGGTGGACCCACTGGCGGTCGCCAGGTTCGTGGTCCTGGCCAAGGCCTCCTCACCGGCCGCCGCGCTCTTCGCCGGCTTCTACGCGGGCCTGCTCAGTTGGCTGCTCGTCGAGCGGGCGCGCCTCGCCGCGGCGGCGGCCGACATCCCCGCGGCCACCGGCGGGTTCGTCGCGTCGCTGGGCCTGGTGTTCGCCGCGCTGTGGCTGGAGCGCTCCTGCCGGGTGCCGAAGCGGCCGGACGACGAGGAGCCGGAGCCGCCGCCGGCGGACTAGCGCTTGCCGGCTCGTCCGGCGCCGGACACGAGGGGTGACGATCAATGCCTCGCGCGGGTACGGTTCCCGGAGGAGCACAGGAGGCGCGGCGATGGCGTACGACGACTCGATGTTTCGGCGGCGCGACGCCGAACCGGCGCCGCGCGACGACAGCGAGTACCGCGCGGCCTATCGGCCCAGCCACGACGCCGGCTACGCCCCGTATGCCCCGGCGGCCCCGTATGAGCAGCGCTACGACCTCCCCTACGACCCCCCCTACGAGGAGCGCTACGACCCGCGGTACGACCCGGCCGCGCGGGACGAGCCCGAGGGCCGCCCGGAGCCCGTGGCCGGCCCGGCGGCGCGGCGCGTGGCGCCGGCCGTGCTCGACGATGTCTTCGATGACCCCGAGCACGGCGAGCCGGGCCGGGACCGGCTCGCCGTTCACCTCGGCTGGGAGGTCGTCCTGCTGCTGGCGGCCGGGGCGCTGGCCTTCCTGCTCTACCGCGACGACCCGGCGTCGCTGCGCGGCGCCGGGCTGACCGGGCTGCTCGTCTCCGCCACCGGCCTCGGGCTGCTGACGCTGGGTGCCGGCATGACGCTGCGCGCCGGCGCGGTGAACCTGGCCATCGGGCCGGCCGCCGTGGCGGCGGCGCTGCACTTCGCTGAGAACGGGGACCGCGGAGCGCTCGCCGCGGTCGCGCCTGCGCTGCTCGCGGGCGCGGTGCTGGGACTGGCCATCGCGGTTCTCGTGGGCGGCCTCCAGGTGCCGGGGTGGGCCGCCAGCCTGGCCGGCGGCCTCGGTGTGCTCGTGTTCATCCAGCAGCGGTCGGCGCCGGTCGACCTGCAGGGCGCCTACGACCCGGCCACGCAGGCCTGGTACCTCTTCGGCGGCATGGCG
>DASQDS010000490.1:0-2296 GCA_035634075.1 Pilimelia sp.
CGCCCGCGGGCGCGCCGCGGTCGCACGCGGCGCCGGCCAGCGCCAGCGAAACCGCCGCCGCCGCAGTCGCAGCGATCAGGAAGCTCGCTCGTCCGGCGATTCCCACCACCTGAGACCTCCACACACTTGCGGCCGACCGGCTCACCCGCCCGCGGCTCGCGCGCCAGCACCGCACGGCGCGCCTCGGCTCGCCGGGATGCGCGGGGCGGGCTGCGGGCGCGCACGGGCGGTCAGATAAATTGGCCGGGCGGAAGTATACCATCACCCGATGACACGCGTCGCACCCGTCGTCCCGGCCCAGTCCGACCTGCTGTGCGAGTTCTGCGGCTACACGCTGAACGGCCTGCCGGAGGCATCCAACTGCCCGGAGTGCGGCCACCCCATCACCGCCAGCCTGCACAGCACGCGCAAACCGCCCAGGTGGGAATCGGCCACCGCCGGCAAAGTCCTCCGCGCTTTCCTGGCGACCAGCGGCGAGGTGATCGTCCGCCCCACCCGCTTTTACCGGACCACCACGGCCCGCGGCGACGTGGACGAGGCGCGGAAGTTTGGGCTGGTCCACTGGTGGATCGCGTCGATCCTGTTCGGCCTTGCCGGCGCGATGCATGCCGGGCTGTTCTACCGCGGCGTCGGGCCGCCGGTGGTCACCTACCTCACGACTGGAGTCGTCGGCGCGGTCGCCCTCTCCTGCACCGCGTACGTCGCGCTGGTCGCGACCACCTGGGCGGCGAACAAGCTGACGGCGTGGGAGGCGGCCTACCGCGGCATCCGCCTGCCGATCGACGTTGTCCGCCGAAGCATGTACTACCACGCCGCCCACTACTTCCCGGTCGGGCTGCTCGCCGTCGTGACCGTCGCCGGCTACCGCCTGCTGCTGGCCCGGGACGTGTTCGCGGCCTCGAGCGTGCTGCCTTACCTGTACGTGCTCTGCGCGGAGGTCGTCCTCGCCGCCGGCTACCTTTTCCACACGTACTGGATCGGGATGCGGAACATGATGTATGCGAATAGGTAGTTGCCAGTGCGCGTAGTTGCCAGTTGCCAGTTGTTAGTTGCCAGTGAATACGGGAGATTGGGTTACACCTCCGCCTGCACTGGCAACTGGCAACTAACAACTGGCAACTAATGCGCACTGGGTTCTGCTCATCGCCTCATTTCGTGGATCATTCGACGGGGCCGCACCATCCGGAGCGGGCGGACCGGATTCGGGCGGTGCACCGGGCGGTGCGGGCGGCGGGGATGATCGCCTCGCCGGACCCGTTCCCAAATTTCTCCATGGACCTCGGGGCGGTGGACGGGCGCGGGGTGAAGCTGCTGGAGCTGACGCCGGCGCACGCGGACCTGAAATGGGTGCGCAGCGTCCACACCGACCGGCACCTGCACGCGGTTCACCACACGTGCGAGATGGGAGGCGGCGTACTCGACCAGGGGGACACGCCGGTCGGGCCGGACAGTTGCGACGTCGCGCTGCTGGCGCTCGGGTCGCTGCTGACGTGCTGTGACGCAGTGATGGAAGGGAAGGTGCAGCGGGCGTTCTCCGCTGCCCGCCCGCCGGGGCACCACGCCGAGCCGGATCGGCCGATGGGGTTCTGCCTCTTCTCCAACGTCGCCATCGCCGCACGCTACCTGCGGCTGAAGCACGGCGTGGCGCGGGTCGGCATCGTCGACTTCGACGTTCACCACGGCAACGGCACGCAGGCGTGCCTGGAGGACGACCCGCACAAGCTGTTCATCAGCCTGCACCAGCACCCGCGGACCTGCTACCCCGGCAGCGGCTACGAGTGGGAAACCGGCGTCGGCCCCGGCGCCGGGCTGACGATCAACCTCCCCTTCCCGCCCGGGACCGAGGACGACGCGTACCTGTCGGCCATGCGGGCGACGGTGATCCCCGCCCTCGACGCCTTCCGCCCGGAGGTGCTGCTGATCAGCGCCGGCTTCGACGCCCACCGCGAGGACCCGCTGGCCCAGACCAACCTGAGCGAGGAGTGCTTCGAGCGCATGACGAGAATGCTCGTCGAAGTCGCCAACCGCCACGCCCGCGGCCGGGTCATCAGCGCCCTTGAAGGCGGCTACCACCTCCGCGCCCTCGGCCGAAGCGTCGTCCGACACCTGGTCGGGCTGGCGGAGGCGTGAGAAGAATTAGCCACCGATGAGCACCGATGAACACCGACGAAAGAGGAGGATGAATGAAGGAGCAGGTCCTGAGCACCCCCTGCACTTCATCCTGATTTCATCGGTTTATCGGTGCCCCATCGGTGGCAAAGCTGCTTTCATTCCTCCGGCTATGCAGGCAGGGTGC
>DASQDS010000491.1:0-2198 GCA_035634075.1 Pilimelia sp.
GCACCGGCCCGGTGCCCGCCTGGTGCTGCCTGCCGCGGTGCTCGCGGCGGTCGTCCTCGGCGCGCTGGCCGCCGGCGGCTACCTCGTGCCGGCCACCGCCCCGCAGCCCGCAGCCGGCGAGCCGAGCGCCTCCCCCACGGACGCCGGCGTCCCGTCGCCCGTCCCGACCGACGGGTTGAGCCTGCCGCCAGGCCTCGACCCGCCGCCGGGCCTGGGCACGCCGAATCCCACGGTGGGCGTCCGGCGGCCGGCCGACGTGCTGGTCGACTGGGCCGCGCGGACGGCGGCGAAGGTGGGGGTGCCGCCGGTGGCGATGCAGGCGTACGGCTACGCGGAGCTGGCGCTCAGCCAGACGCTGCCCGGCTGCCACCTCACCTGGACCACGCTGGCGGCGATCGGCAAGGTCGAGTCGGCGCACGGCAGCGCCAACAACGCCAACCTGCTCGCCGACGGCCGGGCCTTCCCCAGCATCACCGGGGACCCGTTGAACGGCCAGGGCGGCCGGGCGGCCATCCCGGACACCGACGAGGGCGCGCTGGACAACGACCGCACCTGGGACCGGGCGGTCGGCCCGATGCAGTTCATCCCGGGCACCTGGCAGACGCAGGCGGTCGACGCCGACAACGACGGCATCCGCGACCCGAACGACATCGACGACGCCGCCCTCGCGGCCGGTAACTATCTGTGCCGCGGCGGCCGTGACCTGGCCCAGATCGGCGACTGGTGGGCGGCGATCCTGACCTACAACGACGTGCAGCCGTACGCCCGCGCCGTGTACGACGCGGCCAACGACTACGGCGTCCGGAGTCGCACTTAGCGTAACGGATCCTGCACTTTCAAGAACTGACCACTTTCGCGTCAGGCCCGTTACCGGCAAGCTAGACGGGTGATGGTGCGCGAGTGGGATCCTCGCAGTGCGTCGTCCGCCGAGCTCGAGTCGATGCTGGACCTGCTCAACGCGGTGCTGGCGGCGGACCTACCAGAGGATCCACAGTGGCAGGGTGATCACCTCCGGGAGTATCTCGCCGAGGTGATGCCCGGTGAACGGCGGCTGTCCTGGCTGGCCGAGGAGCCGGACAGGCCGGGCGGTCGGCTGCTCGGGCACATCAGCGTCCTGCTGCTGGGCGACATCGGCGTGATCGAGCTGATGGTGCACCCCAAGGACCGCCGCCGGGGCCTCGGCCGCCGGCTGCTCGCCGAGGCAGTCCGCCGGACCCACCTGGAGGGGTTCTCCTCCATCGGGGTGGAGGTCGTCGGCAACACCCCGGCCGCGGCCTTCTACCAGGCGTTGGGCTTCCGGCGCGCGTATCAGGAGACCCGCGGCCTGCTCCGGCTCTCCACCGTGGACTGGCTGGCGCTCGGCGAGATGGCGCGCGGCATCGGCGCCGGCTACCGGATCGAGTACTACCCGGGCGGCCCGCCGGAGGAGCTGATCGACTCGTACGCGGTGGCCAAGGCCGAGGTGCGCGAGCCGGACGGCGACCTCGAGCTGCGGCCCAGCTCGTCCGATCCGCAGCGGCTGCGGGAGAGCATCGCCTGCCTGCACCGGCGGGGCATGAAGCCGTACATCGTGCTGGCGATCCACGAGCAGAGCGGCGAGGTGGCCGGCCTCACCGAGGTGGTGGTGCCGGCGCAGCGCCCCAGCCGCGCCGACCAGTACGACACGATCGTGGTGCCGGACCACCGCGGCTACGGCATCGACCGCGCGTTGAAGGCACGGATGCTGTTCGAGTTGCGGTCCGCCGAGCCCGCCCTGCGCGAGGTGCAGACCTGGAACGCCCCGGACAACGCCGCCATGTTGAAGGTCAACGCGGAGTTGGGCTTCCAGCCGGACCGGGAGTGGCTGGAATTCGAGGCGGAGGTCGACGACCTGGCGCAGCGGTTCCGGGTGGACTGACCGCGCCACCACCGACGTCGTTCCGAGGGGTTCCCGCATGCGCCTGTGCCGCCGTTCCACGCTCGCCCTGCTCGCCGCCGCCGCGGTCGCCGCGGCGGCGCTCGCGGCGCCCGGGCCCGCGTCGGCCGCCCCGCCGGCCGACCTGTTCATCTCCGAGTACGTCGAGGGCTCCGGCGCCAACAAGGCGGTCGAGGTCTACAACGGCACCGCCTCGGCGGTGGACCTCGCGGCCGGCGGCTACGCGCTCCAGGTGTACTTCAACGGCGGCCCGGCGCCGGCCACGTTCCCGCTGACCGGCACC
>DASQDS010000492.1:0-3038 GCA_035634075.1 Pilimelia sp.
TCACCGGTCCGCCCGCGACGAACCAGCCGGCCACCAGCCAGCCCCCAACGGGCGAGCCGGAGACGAGCCAGCCGACCGCAAGCCAGCCCACCACGAGCCAGCCGACCACGAGCCAGCCGGAGAGAGCCCGACCGGCGGCGGTCGCGGCGGGGCCGCCGCCCCCCGCGCCGGACCCGGAGCAGCAGCTCTCGGCGTACCGCTGGCGTTTTCATCACGACACGCTGCGGGAGCTCGTCGAGGACCCCGACGAGCTGCGGGCCGTGCGGGACCGGCTGACCGGCAAGCTGGCGGCCGCCACGGACAATGCCGCCCGCGCGCGGCTGCTCAGCCTGCGCGCCGTGGTGTCGCGGATCCTCGGCGACCTCGGCCGGGCGCATTCCGACGGCAAGCTGGCGCTGGCGCACGCCGAGGCGACCGGCGAGCTGCGGCGGGTTGCCATCGCGCAGGCGCGGCTGGCGCACGTGCACCAGTGGCGTGGCGAGTTCGCCGAGGCCGACCGGCTGTTCGAGCTGGCCAACTCGACCGAGCTGCCGGACCGGCTGCGGGCCACGATGCACGAGCACGCCGGTCGGTCGGCCTACGACCAGGGCCGCTACATGGAGGCGTGCAACCACTTCGACAAGGCGCTCGACCTGCGCAAGGTGCAGGACCCGGACCTCATTGCCCGCACCGAGCTGGCGCTCGACGCCGTCTACCGCAAGGTCGCCGAGAACGGCTGGGGGCCGTACCCGCGGACCCGCGACGAGGTGCTGCAGGTGCAGCGGCCGCCGGCGCCGGCGTTCGACGACCGGTTCCAGTGCTGGGGGTACGCCGACGCGGCGGGCAAGGTGGTCGTCCCGCCGGCGTACGCGGAGGTGCAGCCCTTCCGCGACGGTGTGGCCTGGGTCCGGCGCCCGGAGGCGTACGCGTGGGAGCTGATCGACGCCTCCGGCAGCACGCTGATCGACGCCTCAGCCGGATACCTGGGCGTCGGGTCGTTCGCGGAGGGGCTGGCGTGGGTGTCGGTCGACGGCGCGCGCACCTGGATCGCCATCGACAAGGCCAACACCGTGGTCATCGCCACCGGCTTCGAGGACGTGCGCCCGTTCCGCAGGGGCATCGCGGCGGTCCGCCGCGGCGGCTGGGGGGCTGTGGACGCCGCCGGCCGCGTCGTCGTGCCGCTGCGGTACGCGGCCTTCGCCACCGCGCTGACCGACGGCCGCTACCTCGACGGGTTCACCGACGAGGGGCTGGCCATCGTGGACGCCGGCGGCCGCCGGGGCGTCGTGGACCGCACCGGCCGCGTGCTGGTGCCACCGTCGTACGGGACGCTGGTCATCCATCCGGTGGCGTTCCTGTTCACCGGGCCCGACGGGCGGTGGGGCGCCCTGGACCGGCGCGGCGAGGCCCTGATCCCGGCGGAGCAGGCCAGCCGCACGGCGGTGCTGGACGAGATCGACCGGCTGCTGGCGGACACCAAGCCGGTGCTCTGAAGCCCGGTTAGGGTCGGTAGATGGAATTCCGACACCTTGGCCGCTCCGGCCTGATGGTCAGCGAGCTGGCGTACGGCAACTGGATCACCCACGGTTCCCAGGTCGAGGAGGACGCGGCGGTCTCCTGCGTGCGGGCGGCGCTGGACGAGGGCATCACGACCTTCGACACCGCCGACGTCTACGCCGGGACGCGGGCGGAGGAGGTGCTGGGCCGGGCGCTGGTGGACGAACGTCGGGACGGCCTCGAGATCTTCACCAAGGTCTACTGGCCCACCGGCCCGGGCCGCAACGACCGCGGGCTCAGCCGCAAGCACATCATGGCGTCCATCGACGGGTCGCTGCGCCGGCTGCGCACCGACTACGTGGATCTGTACCAGGCGCACCGGTACGACCACAGCACGCCGCTGGAGGAGACCATGGAGGCCTTCGCCGACGTGGTCCGGGCGGGCAAGGCGCACTACATCGGCGTCTCCGAGTGGCGGGCCGACGAGATCCGCGCCGCCGCCGGGCTGGCCCGCGAGCTGCGCATCCCGCTGGTGTCGAACCAGCCCCAGTACTCGATGCTCTGGCGGATCATCGAGGCGGAGGTCGTGCCGGTCTCGGCGGAGCTGGGGCTCGGCCAGATCGTCTGGTCGCCGCTGGCCCAGGGCGTGCTGACCGGCAAGTACGCGCCCGGCCAGCCACCGCCGGCCGGCTCCCGCGCCACCGACGAGAAGTCCGGCGCGGGCTTCATCGCCCGGTGGCTGACCGACGAGGTGCTGTCCACCGTGCAGCGGCTGCGCCCGCTGGCCGACCAGGCCGGGCTGACCATGGCCCAGCTGGCGGTGGCGTGGGTGTTGCAGAACCCCAACGTGTCCGCCGCGATCATCGGCGCGACCCGGCCGGAGCAGGTCCGCGACAACGTCAAGGCGGCGGGCGTACGCCTGGACGCCGACCTGCTCAAGGCCATCGACGAGGTCGTGGAGCCGGTGACCGAGCGGGACCCGGCGAGGACCGAGTCCCCGGCGCGCCGGCCCTAGTGCGCCCCTCCCCCGGCCCGCCGCCGCCCTACTCGGCGGCGGGCAGGAGGCTCATCCGGTACTCCACCCGGTCGTCCTCCACGAGCAGCACCGAGGTGACGCCGGCGCCGGCGAGGTCGCGCCAGGTCTGGCCGATCCAGGACTCGGCGTCGGCCTGGCTGCCGAACGTCTCGGCCGGGCCGGCCACCGCGCGCCCGTCCGTGCCCTCGTATCGCCAAGTCCACGGCATGTCGTCCGCTCCCCTCACCGCGTCCGGCAGCGATCGAACGATCAAGCCGGCAGCTCCCTTTCGCCAGCCTAGTGGCCGGGCCCTAAGGTACGGGCATGTCCGTTGAGGGGTGGAACGCGGTCCTGGTGCTCGGTGGGACCCGGTCTGGTAAGTCGGCGTTCGCCGAATCGCTGGTCGCCGACGCCCACGGGGTCCGGTACGTGGCCACCGCCGCGCCGGCCGCCCCGGGCGACGACGAGTGGGGGGCCCGCGTCGCCGCGCACCGCGACCGGCGCCCGGCAACCTGGACGACGGAGGAACTCGGCGCCGACCCGGGCC
>DASQDS010000493.1:0-10602 GCA_035634075.1 Pilimelia sp.
TGCCTCGACGTGCTCGGGCGGTCCACCGACGACGGCGCGGACATCGTGCAGAGCGCCTGCTCGGCCACGGTCACCAGCATGCTCTGGACCCGGCAGTAGGCCCGGTGACGGTGGCCGCGCCCGCGATGGTTGTCGGAGCTACCCGGGCGGCGGCCGATGCGGTCCCGCTGACGCTCGCGACACCGGTGATCGTCGCCGGCTCGGGCGACGTGGCCACCGGGCTGGGGATGACCGTGCCGTCAAGGTAGGCGTTGTCCTGCCAGATGACCCCGGTCGTCTGCTCGAAGTCCGTCGGACCGAACGCAGGGCCCGGTGACCAGCGGCAGCCCTGCACCCAGACATCGGTGATGTCCCCGGCGCCGGAGTCGCCGCGCATCGCCAGGGTGTACGCGCCGCCGTCCAGCCAGCAGTAGAGCAGATCGACGCCGGTTACCGCGCCGAACTCCGTACCCACCCGCAACGCGTTGTTGGCCCCGGACCCCTCGCCGGCCGAGATCGCGCAACGGTAGAAGGTTGCCGCGCCCCGGTCGTACATCTGGATGCCGTCGGAGTGCGGGTCGACCTGTCCGTCCGTGGTGGGCAGGAAGTTCGATTCCATCGCCACCGAGTAGGCCGGGCCCTGCCAGGCGTCCTCAGCGCCGGTGATGTGGCAGCGGGTCACCCAGAACGATCCGCCGGACAGCGCGCGGGCGGTCGTGTCGTTGCCGTTCAGCGTGCAGCGTCGCAGCACGATCAGCGGCTGCATCTGGTCTTCGGACGCGTTGGTCTCGCCGGACTCCAGGGCCCAGAAGTTGCCGGCGTCGAGGTCCCATTCGCACTCGTCGAACAGATACGTCGCGCCGGACGGCGGGGTGACCGTGATGCCCTCGGTCCACCGGCGGCGGCGCCAGACGCTCACGGTCAGGTTGGCCACCGCGCCGGTGATCGGGTGCACCAGGGTCAGCGACTCGGTGGCGTCGGCCGCGGGCAGGCCGGTGGTGTTCGTCAGGCTCACCCCGGCCGGTGGGCCGACCTCGGTCCCGACGTCGAAGAACTGGGTGATGTAGATCGGACCCGGTGTGGCGATCGTGACCGCACCGGCGACGGTGGCCGGGGTGGCGGTCGCGCTGGCCGCGGTCTGCGCGGTCCCGCTGATGGTGACGACACCGGTGAGCACCGCGGCGGTGACGACCGCACCAGCCTGGGCGGTGCCGCTGATGGTGACCGACCGGGCGATGGTCGCCGGCTGCACCGTTGCACCCGTACGCGCTGACCCGGAGATGGTGGTGGTGCCAGCCACGGTGACCGGGGTCGGTCGCGCCCCGGCCTGGGCCGTACCTGAGACGGCGGTCGAACCGGTCACCGTGGCTGGCGTCGCCGTCGAGCCGGTGGCGGGTGCGCCGGTGACCGTGGCCGAGGCGGTGATCGTGGCCGGCGTCGCGGTGCTGCCGCTGGTCGTGCTCGCGGTGCCGGAGATGGTTGTCGCGCCGGCTACTGTCGCGGGCTGCGCGCCCGACCCGGTAGCCGGTGTCCCGGATACGGTGACCGACCCGGCAATGGCCGCGGGCGCCGGCCGGACGCTGACCCCGGCCGTGCCGGAGATGACCACCGTGCGGGTGATGGCCGCGGGGGTGACAACGGCCCCGGCGCCCGCGGTGCCCGAGATGGTCACCGATCGGGCGATGGTGACAGGGGCGGGAGCAGCCCCCGCGGCGGCGGTACCGGAAACGGTTGCGGCACCGGCGATGGTGGCGGGGGTAGCGGTAGCGCCCGCGACGGCGGTGCCGGTGATGACCACCGACCGGGCGATGGTCGCGGGCGTGGCTACAGCGCCGGCTGCGGCGGCGCCACTGACGGTGACGGCGCCCGCGATCGTCGCCGGGGTGGCGGTGGCGTCCGTGCCGCCCGCGCCGGCCCGCTCGATGGCGACGCTGATCGCCGCGTAATTGCTGGCAACCGTGTGGGTGAAGGTCTTGGTGCCGGTCGAGCCGTTGCCGGCCAGCACGTCACCGGTGGCGGAGGAGGTGGCCCCGAACGGGGCGACGTCGACCTCACCCAGCTCGGTGGCCCCGGCCGGCGTCAGGTTGCCGTTGCCGGTGGACTGCACGACGTGCATGGCGTACGCGGCCACGTCGTCCGGGTCAGCGCCGGGTGCCACCTGCGACGTGGTGCTGCTGCCGGTGCTGGTGGCTACGCCGCTGGCGCCGATCTGCGTGGTGAGGTTGCGGCCACGCAGGACGAACAGGTGCAGCGTGTGTTCCTCGTCGGTGACCTCATTGACCGTGACGGTCTGCGCGCCGGCCACGGTCACCGGCCGGGTCCAAAGCTTGAGGTGGGCGCTGTTGCTGCCGGCGTCGGCGGTGGCCTTGAGCGTCCACGTGCCGGCCGTACCGGTCGGTGAACCCAGACCCGCGGCGGTATAGAAATTGTTGCCGTGGAAGGCCACGAGCAGGTCACCGACCTGCGTGCCGGACCCGGTCACCAGCGTGATCGCGGCGTCCGATGCACCACCGGACAGGTACTCCACCAGCGGCTGGTTGACGCTGGGGTCACCGATGACGACCGTGCGGCTGATGGTGGCCGGCGCCGCGGTTGCCCCGGCCTGTACGACCGGGGCGCCGATGGCGACTGCCGTGCTGATGGTCGCCGGGCTGACCGTCACGCCACCGGTGACCGCCGGGAGCGCCCGGTTCTTGCGCTTGCGGGGGTTGACTACCCGGCGGCGGAATACCGCTGAGCGCCCCATCGGCTATCCGATTTCGTGATAGGTGATGCGGAAAGAGTAGTTACCGGCCGGTGGCGCAACGTTGTGCTTTATGCCGAATCCATTCACCACGCCGGCCGGGACGACGATGTATTCCTCGGGGGTCGGCGCGAAATCGTAGCCAAAAGAGCTGTTCCAGCCCTCCTCGATGAAGTCGCCGTCGGTGCCCTCCACCGTCGCCGTGTGCCCCGCGGTAGCACCGGAATCTGCGTCAGTGGGGTCGTGGTTGACGAACGTCGAGGCCGCTATGGACGTCACGGTCGGGGCGGCCGTCTTGCGTACCAGGCGAACTCGCGCGTTGGCTGAGGTCGGGATCGTCGCCTGCGCCAGGTCGATCTTGACGCGGACGACGGCGAAGGGCTTGGTGGCGTTGGCCTGGATGTTGAGATTCGTGACGGCGCCAGGGTTGGTGATCACCACCGAGACCGTGTACATGCGGGCCGGGACCAGTACCGCCATATCAGTCATCCTCTCCGGTCTGCACCCAGGAGTGCCCTACGTGCCGGGGGTTCGAGAACTTCTCATGCCCAGCCGGCAGCGCGCACTCCCAGGTGTCACGCCGGAACGCCCGATTGCCCGCCCGGTCCTCGCGGGTCGGCCGGGCCGTGCAGCGGGGGTAGTTGCCCTGTTCCCGGTCGGTATCACCGGGCCAGTACGCCTTATCGGTCAGTGGCATGGTCACCTCCGGAACTGAGGGGGGCGCGCCCGCGGTCGCCGGAGGATGGTGCCTCCGCCTCCGCCCGAGCCCGGGTTGATGAAGCAGATGAAGTCGCCGCCGTTGGGGCTGCCGGTGGTCTGGACGGCCGAGCGGGTCATTGCCCCGATGGCCGGCGGGGTGTTGGAGCGGAAGACGGCCAGGCTGGTCGGGGCCGTACCGCTGGAGGCCGTATCGCAGATTTCCGTCATCGTCGGCGCGGTGTTCGTGGTCGACCAGGTCACCGTGACCCCTGAGCCGAAGGCGGCGATGATCAGGCTGTCGGCGTTAGCGGGGGTGGATGTTGCGGTCGTGTAGAGGGTGTCCGACGTTGAGCCCTGGATGCTGGGCGCGTTGCCGGTGATCGGGGTTGCCGCGTCGAACGTGCCCGCCGTGATCGCTATGACGCACCCCGCCCATCGGCGGGCGGTGGTGGTGGTCCACGTCCACACCTCCCCACCGACGGCGATCTTGCGGACGACGTCCATGTTGAACGTGGTCCCGTCATCGATGTTGTTGAGCGTGGTGATGCCGGAGGGTCGGGTTGCCGGCACGTCACCGCCGCCGTTGCAGGCGATACCGATCAGCAGGTCCCCGGCAACGAACCCGGCCGGCATCGGCGGGGAGAACGAGGTCACCGCGTTCGTGGACGAGTTGCCCGCACCGGTGGAGCGGACCGTGGCCGCCATCGGTCAGGACAAGCCGACGAAGGAAACATCCTCCGGCGCCGCGGCCGAGTAGATGCGCGGCACGGTCGTGCCGGCCGGCACCGCATCGGTGTACGTGGTGCCGTTGATGATGTAGGTGGCGGTGGCGCTGACAGTAGGACCCGCGGTGGCGAAGAATGCCAGGACCCTGTTCCGGTTGCCGTCGTAGTAGGCGGTGATGTAGGCCCCGGTCTCCTCGTTCGCGCAGACCTGTCGCGGGGCTACCGCCACCCACGCGACCTCCAGCGCGATCCAGTGCCCGCCCAGCGCGGGGCCGGCGTCGCCGGAGCGGCCGAACTGCATGATCACGGAGTTGATGTCCGCCTGTGTCCAGTAGCCCGAGCTGGTGGCGCCCATCCCGCACACCCAGCCGGGAATGGAGGCGGTGTCGAAGTTGGGGTCCTGGACGGGGAAGATCGTCACGGTACCCAGGTCGAGGCGGATCTCGTTGGCCTGCGCACCGTTGGCCCAGCCGGCCATGATCCCGAGTACACCCCGGGCCACGTAGTACGGCTCTTGGTTGTCAGCGTCGAAGGGGATATTGAGCCAGTCGCTGGTGCTGGTGCCGCGCTGGGCAATGCCGGAGGCGGTTGCGCCGAAGACCGGCGGCATCTCGCGCAGCGCCGTGCGGGCGTTCGCCGCCGACCAGGCGCCCACGGTGCCGTTGTTGGTGAACACCCCGAATCGGGCCGGGTCGACCGCCACGGTGATGTCAGAGGTGTTGGAGACCTTCTGGAGCCGCACCTGGTAGTCCCCGAGCGGCCAGGCCGGCATGAGCCCGGTGGCCACCACGTCGTCGTAGCGCACCGTCGCCGTCGTCGCCGCGGACCACCCCAGGCGCAGGGTGAACGAGGAGGCGAACGCACCCGTCCCGGTGGCCGTGGTCTGCACCTGCCCCGACGACCCGTCCGGGCCGAAGGTCCACTCGCAGGTGTTGCCGGCAGCGTCGGTGGTGAGCCGGAAGTCGACGGAGTACCAACCGTTCGCCGAGACCGCTGAGGTCAGCACCTCGGTCCCGCCGGTGAGCTGGAGCCCGATCCGCGTTCCGCTGGTGCGGTAGCGGCCGGTCAGCGGCCCGACGTTGAACAACTCCACGTCGCCGGCTGGCAAGGCGGTCGGGAAGTAGAACGACAGCCGGGCCACGAACCCGCCATCGGCGTACGCGTATGCCTTGCTGGAGATGCTTTCCGCCGCCGCCGAAGCGGATAGCTCGACGCAGGCCAGGCCGGAGCGGGGGGTGGTGGTGTTGATCGCCGGGGTGCCGGTGACGGCGTCGACATAGCGGTACCCGGCGGGCCCGACCCCCCAACCGACGGCGGTCTGCGCCTCGAAACCCCAGATCAGGTCGATGACCGGGTCGGCCGGGGAGCCCTCGCCTAGGTACTGGAGGTGGAAGCCGGTCCACTCGATTGAGCCGACCGGGACGCCCGCGGTGTAGCTCATGCCGCCGGACGGGATGATCGACAGCATGATCGAGCAGTCCAGGTCGTCGAGCGCCGGCTGACCGTAGGTCTCCACCGAGGGGGCGACCGCGGCGACCGTGGGGGGGCTGGCCCCGCCGGCATCCAGGCCGACGACCATGGTGACCTGAAGGGCGTCGATCGAGCGGGAGAAGACGTCCTGGTCGACGGTGAAGTCGGTTACCCCCACGCCGCCGGTCTGGGTCTGCATGAGCCCACGCTGCTGGAGCGGCTGGGCCGGCATCAGACCCTCTACTTCGACTACCCGCCAGGCGGCGTGGCCGGAGCCGGACAGATTGAGCGTCCAGGACGTCTCCCCCGCCGGCACGTTGGAGCGGCGGAAGACGTACGCCCGCGCATTCGAGCTGGTATTGGTCGGCCCGTCCGATTTGAACCCGGTCGGCGTGTTGGCCGTAACCGCCTCCGTACCCACGAAGATCAGGATGGTGTTGCCGGCAGTCGTGCCGGAGGGCAGGGTGACCGCCCCGGAGCCGGCATTGAAGGCGCCGCCGTTGGTCTGGATCAGCGAATTCTCGGACAGCGGCACTGGGCCGGCTCCTATCTCAGGGGGTGGGCTACGGCGTCAGGGTGATCACGGCGTCAGGTCGAGCGCGAAGACGCCGCCGGCTGCCCATTGGATGCCGAAGGTGCCGTTGTTGGTCGCAAAGTCGGCGGTGAAGTTGACCAGGAGGATCAGGGCGTCCGCCGTGGGGGTGGTCAGCGCGTCAGCGTAGATCCGGGCGGCCCGCGCCGCTGAAATGGTGGTAGAGGAGACCGCGACGTCGTTCATGTCGTACATCAGCGTCCCGGCGGGGCTGATCGTCACGGTCGGGGCGGTGCTGGTGCCGCCGGCCGCGGCGGCGGAGAGCAGGATGCCGCCGGTCACCCAGCCGGTCCCGGTGACCTCGTTGGTGTTGCTCCAGGTCACGTCGGTGTCGAAGTTGGGCGTTGCGCTGTTGTTCAGCAGGGCGATCTTGTGGGTGGCCAGACTGAGATCCAGGCCGACGTTGGTGGCGTCCAGCTCGTCCACGAAGTTCTGGACGTACAGGCCACTCGCGGTAACAGCCATGATCTACTCCCCCGCCCGGCGGGCCCGGCCGCCGATAGCTACGGCACGCCGGTTGGCCCGGTGCGCCTGCCGCGCCTGCACCAGGGCGGTCTTGCTGTCCTCGTACGCCTGCCGCAGGCCCTCGTCGCTTGCGTCGGCCAGGTGGGCAGCCTGGGCTTCGATCATGGCCTGGGACGCGTCAGCGATGTCCTGGCTGATGTAGTCGGAGATCCGCCGGTCGTCGCCCGGGTCACCGACGGGGTCCGGGCGCGCTGGCGGGTCCTCGGCGATCAGTTCGCTGACCGCCTGGTGCTTGTAGGGGAAGTGCTCGTCTGGGTCGTTGAGCCGGCCCTGGCGCAGCAGGTCGCCCGCCTTGGCCACAGCGTCGGCGTAGGACCGGGGGCCGGACGCGCGGGCGCCGCGCGGCTTGCTGGTGGTGCTACTCATTGCTCACCCTTCCGGTGGCGGGGTCGCGTACGGCCCGGATGGAGGCGACGCGGGCCACCGCGTCAACCCGGTCGTCCTTGGTGGCGTGCTCGGTAACCGACCCGGCCTCCGTGACCGTGGTCTTGAACGGGCGGCCAGTCTCCGGATGCACCCGGCCTTCGTTGATGCGGGGCCGGGTGCGCCGGCCGAGGACGGACAGCGACCGCAGCTTCTCTGCGTCGATCGGCGTGCCCTCCCCCGGCCGGCAGTCCGGCATTACTTCGCCCCGGCCTTCCCGGCCGACCCGCCCTTGGCGGCGTTCTCGCCCCGGGTGGCGTCGCCCCCGGCGGCGCTGGATGCGCCCCCCGGCTGCGGCGCACTGGGCGGGGAGAACGAGCGCGGCAGGTTGTCGTCGCCCGGCTGAACCTGCTTGGCCTGCGCCCGCGCGGCCTTCTGCTGCCGTGCGGTCACCTCCTTGACCAGGTCCGCCTTGCGCATCGACTCCGCCTCGGGCCGGCTCATCCGGCTGCCCTCCGGCAGGCCCTCGACGGCGAAGTCCTCCCAGACCGGCTTGGTCTCGTTCTCCCCCGGCAGCTCACCGACGGGCCGCGTGGCCGCACCAACGCGGACGTCGGCGCCCTCGACGCGCTTGACGACGGTCGCCGGCTCGGTGACGGCGGTCCCCAGGACCCCCAGCTCCGAGTGCTCCGGCAGGACCACCGGCGCCGGCTCCTCCTGTGGCCGGCGCAGGGTCGGGTCCGGGAAGTCGCCGACCTGACGGGCCATCCCTGTCTGGCTCAGCACGAACTGCTGGTGCGCGCTGACCCACTCCGGCAGAAGCTGACCCCGGACGAAAACGTGCTCCTCGGTCTGTTCCTGCCCATCCTTGACGCCCAGCACCTTGTAGACGCTGACCTTCTGACTCACGACCTGGAGTGCCATGGTCGATCTCTCCTCTCCGGCTCAGACGCCGGTGATCTTGTAGGCGGCGTCGGGCTCCTGCACGATCGGCACCATGGGGCGCCGGCCACGCACGATCCACTGGTCGTTGGCTGCCGGGTCGCGGCGGCTCCACGACTCGACCCCGTTGGCCGGGTCGCCGGTGTAGTCCGGGCTGGGGATGCGCTCGTAGCCGATGCCGCCGAGCATCGAGCTGTCCAGGATGAAGACGGTGTTCGCGACCGGCAGGTTGTTGGTCGGCAGGATGCGCAGGCCGGCGATGGTCAGTTGCTCGCCCCGCACGGTCACGCTGCCGTCGCCCTCACGGCCCAGGCCAGCGATGATCTTCTGGTTGGAGATCAGGCGGGCGTAGGCGGTGTCGTTCATGACCGCCGTGTCGGGCTCGTAGCCCTGGTCACGGCCGAGCACGAACGCCTTGGCCAGCATGAGGTCGAGCAGCGGGTCGGCGTTGGCGGTGTTCCAGGCGTACGGGCCGCCGGCCACGCCGGCACCGGCCGCCGCGGTGTTGGTCACCGCAGCCGCGATGGCCGCGAGGCAGATCGTGTCGACCTGGCGGACGATGTAGTTCACGATCTTGATGAGCGCCACGTCGACCGCGCGCCGGCCGTAGCGGCCGATGTGCTCGTCGGTCACCGGGACGTCCTGGCCCCACTTGCTGACCGAGGCCATGGCGGCCGGGCCGGGGGTGGCCGGGCTGCGCGGGTACTCGGCACCCGGGTTGACCACCTCGGGGGCCTTGTTCGTGTACATCGACTCGGCCTGCTCGTAGAGCAGCGATCCGCCGGCCACCTGGTAGCGGCCGGTCAGCAGGACGTCGCCGATGAAACGATTCTCGGCCAGCGTCCGCAGACGCCGGGAAACGGCAGCCGGGCTGTCGAGGAACCGGCTGATGGTGACGGTGTCGCCCGCGATGGTCGGTGCAGCGGGCGGGTAGATGTGTGGCAAATTACCCACTTATCCTTTCTGTCTAGCCCGCTACCGCTGGACCCAGCGGACGGTTTGGTTGTCGGTGGCCGCAGTCACGGCCGTGCCGATGACGCCGCGGGAGTTGTTGACGGCGGTGTTGATCGCAGCGTTGAACTGCTCGATCGTGGTCTCGTTGGGGGTGGCGGTGACGTCGACATTCGACGCACTGGCAGCGAGCGCCTTGACCTGCCGGTTGGCCACGGACGAGCTGACGAGCTGGTCACCGGGGGTGATGGTGCCCTCGGCGACCGAGTCGTGCACGGCCTTGGCCATGTGGATCGTCGCTTTCTGACCGACCGCCGCGTCGGTGCCGGCCACGCCGACATAGGCCAGGGATGCCGAAGAGGTCACCTTGGCCACGGTCAGCGGGCCGGTCATCCCGACGAGGTCGCCACCCGAGAACGCCCCGGACGCCTGGAAGGTGTAGGCGGTGCCGGGCATCGCTACGGGGGTGTAATCGGCCATCGGATCAGCGGCCCGTCCAGCGCACCAGTGCGCCGCCGGTCGCGCCAGTCTCCGCGATGCCGAGCAGGGTGCCCGCCGCCGCGCCGGTTGCGAGGGCCACGGTTGCGGCCACGCCGGCCGCGCCGCTCTGGATGCCGTCACCGGCTGCGATGGTGCCGGTGGAGACGGTCTCGTGGGTCACGTTCTTGGTCGGCCAGCAGGTGACCTTGGCGCCGGAGACCGCGTCGTGGGCTGCGACCCAGGCGGCGCCGGCCGCCGCCGCGCCGGCCGGGCCGACGGTGCCCGGACCCGTGGGGATCAGGATCTGCCCGCCGGTGATGGTGGCGGACGCCTGCATGGTCTTCGGAATGGCGCCGCCGGTGAAGACGGGGGTGTAGTCGGCCATGGTCAGTTCGCCTCCCCGTACAGGCCGTTGTAGGCCACGTCGGCCTCCGAACGGGCGTGCGAGGAGCCGGCGTATCCCGGGCTGTCGACCGGGATGGTGTTGCGCTCCAGCGCGTTGAGGGCCGCGCGGCAACCCTCGGGGTCGGCGTCCCAGTAGGTCTGGAAGTGCCGCTTGCGCGACAGCGCGATCTTGCCGTCGTGGATGGCCTGGTCGATCACCTCGTCACGCTCGCGGATGCGCAGCGTGTCGTGGGCCTGCTGGCCCAGGGCGGCCATCTTGCGCATCTCGTCGAGCTGGGAGGCGTCGATGAGGACCGCACCGGTGGCCTTCGCCAGCGCCGCCAGGCTCGCCAGCGTGTTGCCGTTCCCGCCGGTGGACGCGCCACCGTTGGCCGGCTCGGCGGCCGGAGGGGTCGGCGGGTTCACCGTCTCGGTCTCGGCGGCGGCGAGCGCAGCGTTGACCTCCTCGGTGGTGGCATCCGGGCCGAGCCCCAGAGCCGCCCGGATCTGCTTGGCGCGCTCGTTCATGCGAGTCGCCCCTTCCGTGGTGGTGGACCCGGCCGCCGGGGTGGCGTCGGGGGTATGGGTTGCCGCAGCTTCGGCGGCGTCCTGCGCGGCCTTCTCGCGGGCGCGGTCGGCGGCGACCTTCATGCGGGCGTTGGCCTGCGCCGGGGTCTCCTGCCGTGCTGGCCGGCGCCGGCCGCCGGGGAAGGTCGGGTCGGGCGCGGCGTCACGGCCGGCGTGGGCGA
>DASQDS010000494.1:0-8010 GCA_035634075.1 Pilimelia sp.
CTCGGTGCCGGTTGCCTGGCCGTGTCCAGCCTCGGCGGCTTCCTGCTCAGCCTCCGGGCCGGTGGCTGGGTCGGCGACCTGTACGGCGTCCCGCCGCCGCCGGACTGGCTGCCGTGGTTGGCGCTCGCGGCCCTGGCCGGCGCGGCGTCGGCCTGGCTCGCCGCCGCGGCGGTCCACGCGGCTTCGCCCGCGCCCCGCGGTTTCCGCCCGCGGTGCCCCGTTCCCGCCCAGCGCGCCGGCTCGGGGTAGCTGTTGCGGAGTTTCTGACCGGAAAGGCTCAGTGACGCGGCAGTCTGGTCGATGGGGAACGGGGGCACACCACCCGTGGCCCGCGACCACCGCCGTAAGGATCTGATGAGTCAGACATTTTCGCCGTTGCTCGACGCGTTGCGGCGCCGGGGCGCGGATCCGCACGCCCTGCAGCGGGCGGCGGATGAGGCCGAGCGCACCGGGCGGTCCATCCGCGCGGTGCTGATCAACGATCAGATCGTCACCGAGCTGCAGCTGACCGAGGCGTCCGCGGACGCGTACGGGATCGCCAGCGTGGATCTTGTCGGCTACCCGATCGAGCAGGCGGCGATGGCCAAGATCCCGCTGTCGCTGGTGCTCAAGCACCGGGTGCTCGGGCTCCAGGCCACCGACACCGAGATCGTCGTCGGCATCACCGACCCGGGTGACGTCGTGGCGCTGGACGACGTCCGCGCCGCCACCGGCCTGGTCGTGCGGCCCGTCGTGGTGGCGCGCAGCGAGCTGCGAAAGGTGATCGACCGGCTGCGCCGGGAGCAGACGGACCTGGGCGGCATGGCGGAGACCATGCGGGCCGAGGAGGCGGCGACCGCCGCGGCCGCCCCGCCGCCCGCCGACGACGTGCCGATCGTGCGGTACGTCAACTCGCTCATCGAACAGGCGATCCAGAACCGGGCCTCCGACCTCCACCTGGAGCCGACCGAAAACGACATGCGCGTGCGGTACCGCATCGACGGTGTGCTGCACGAGGTGGACACCGTGCCGAAGTACGTCCAGGCGGCACTGACCTCCCGCCTCAAGATCATGTCGAACGTCGACATCACCGAGCGCCGCATCCCTCAGAACGGCCGGATCACCGTGCAGGTGGCGGGCCGCTCCGTCGACCTGCGCACGGCGACGCTGCCCACCGTGTGGGGCGAGAAGGTCGTCCTGCGCGTGCTCGACACGGGCGGCATCAACCTCGCGCTGGACAGCCTCGGCTTCACGGCGGACAACTACAGCCGGTTCTCGGCCTCGTTCACCAAGCCGCACGGCATGCTGTTGGTCACCGGCCCGACGGGGTCGGGCAAGTCCACCACCCTGTACGCGACCCTGGCGGCGATCAGCAAGCCGACCGTCAACATCATCACGGTCGAGGACCCGGTGGAGTACCGCCTGCCCGGCGTGAACCAGGTGCAGGTGGACCACAAGGCCGGGCTGACGTTCGCCGCGGTGCTGCCGGCGATCCTGCGCTCGGACCCGGACGTGGTGCTGATCGGCGAGATCCGCGACCGGATCACCGCCCAGCTCGCCGTGGAGGCCGCGCTGACCGGCCACCTGGTGCTCTCCACGCTGCACACCAACGACGCGCCCAGCACGGTCACCCGCCTGACCGAGATGGGGATCGAGCCGTTCCTGGTCGGTTCGTCGGTGGACTGCGTGCTGGCCCAGCGGCTCGCGCGCCGGCTCTGCGACTGGTGCAAGGAGCAGTACAGCCCGACGGAGGCCGAGCTCGCCGGGGCGCGGTGGGTCGAGGTCGGCCTGCCCGAGCCGAAATGGCTCTGGCGACCGGTGGGCTGCCGGTCCTGCTCGAACACCGGCTACCGGGGCCGGATCGCCCTGCACGAGGTGATGCCGATGTCCGAGCCGCTGGAACGGCTGACCGTGGAGCGGGCGTCGGCGAACGACCTGCGCCGGGTCGCCCTGGTCGAGCACATGCGCGAGCTGCGCACCGACGGGCTCGGCAAGGCCGCCGACGGCCAGACCTCGGTGGCCGAGGTGCTGCGCGTGGCGATCTAGCCGCCGCAGCCGACCCGCGGCACGGCCGCGTCCCCGGCGGGACGCGGTGATCGGCGCCCCGTACCGACGAGGAGAGAGGGAGGTGTTCCGGTGGAGGCACTGGACACGCTCGAACGCCCGATGCCCCCGGCCGAGCGCGACGACGCGCGCGCCGCACTGGAGACCATGCTCGTCTCGCTCGTCGAGGAGCACGGCTCCGACCTGCACCTCACCGTCGGGGCGCCGCCGACCGTCCGGGTGAACGGGGAGCTGCGCTACCTGCCCGACTACGACCGCCTGACCGCGGCCCACACCGCCATGCTGGTGCGGGCGGCGCTGACGGAGGAGCAGTGGCGCGAGTTCCAGCACACCCGCGAGCTGGACATCGCGTACAGCATCGAGCGGGTCTCCCGCTACCGGGGCAACCTGTACCGCCAGCGCGGCTCGTACGGCCTGGCCTTCCGGGCCATCCCGCACACCATCAAGCCGCTGGAGGAGCTGGGCGTGCCGGACGCCGTCGCCCGGCTCGCGCAGCTGCCCCGGGGGCTCGTGCTGGTGACCGGGCCGACCGGATCCGGCAAGACGACCACGCTGGCGTCGCTGGTCGACCTGGCCAACCGCACGCGGGCCGGGCACATCGTGACCATCGAGGACCCGATCGAATTCCTGCACCCGCACAAGCGCTGCATCGTCAACCAGCGCGAGGTGGGCGCCGACACCCAGTCGTTCGCGGTGGCGCTGAAGCACGCCCTGCGGCAGGACCCGGACATCATCCTGGTGGGGGAGCTGCGCGACCTGGAGACGACCGCGACCGCGATCGCCGCGGCGGAGACCGGCCACCTCGTGCTGGCCACCCTGCACACGCAGAGCGCCGCCCAGACCATTGACCGGGTCATCGACATCTTCCCGCCGCACCAGCAGCAGCAGGTCCGGGCGCAGCTGTCGGCGGCGCTGCAGGGCGTGGTGACGCAGGCGCTGTGCCAGACGGCGGACGGGCGCGGCCGGGCGGTGATCACCGAGATCATGTTCGCCACGCCGGCGATCCGCAACCTGATCCGGGAAGGCAAGAACCACCAGATCCCCTCGTTCATGCAGTCCGGCGGCGCCGAGGGGATGCTGTCGTTCGACCAGCACCTGGCCGAGCGGGTCCGAAGCCAGATCATCACCGTCCAGCGGGCGCTGGAGCTGTGCCACTCGGCCGAGGACTTCGAGCGTTTCGTGGGCCGGCGGTGACCCGGTGGCCGTGACCAAGACTTTCGAGTATCAGCTCGTCGACACCGGCGGCAAGCGGGTCAAGGGCAAGGTCGAGGCGGTGAACGAGGCCGCGGCCGCCGCCCAGCTGCGCCAGCAGGGGCTGACCCCGGTGTCGCTCAGCGTGGCCGGCTCGGTCCTGCAGAAGGACCTCTCGATCCCGGGCTTCGGTGGCCGGACGACGCTGAAGGACCTGGCGGTCTTCGCGCGCCAGTTCGCCACGATGGCGGCGTCCGGCATGTCCCTGCTGCGGTCGCTCGCCGTGCTCGAGGACCAGGCCGACAAGGCGCCGCTGAAGCGGGCGATCGGCGAGGTGCGCGCCGACATCGAGGGCGGCGTGTCCCTGTCGGCCGCGATGGCCCGTCAGGACAAGACGTTCCCGCCGCTGATGGTGGCGCTGATCCGGGCCGGCGAGACCGGCGGTTTCCTGGACGACGCGCTGGAGCGGCTGGCCGCCAACTTCGAGAAGGACGCCGCGCTCCGCGGGAAGATCAAGAGCGCCCTGACGTACCCGGCGATCGTCGGCGTCTTCACCGTGCTGCTCGTCGCCGGCGTGCTGATCTTCATCGTGCCGGTGTTCGAGAACATGTTCGCCCAGTTCGGCGGGGAGCTGCCGCTGCCCACGCGGATGCTGGTGAACGCCAGCCACAGCCTGTGGTGGTCCGGGCCGCTGGTGATTGCCCTCGTGGTGGGCGGGACGCTGCTCCTGCGCCACCAGGTGCGCACCAAGCCGGCGGTGCGGCTGGCGGTCGACCGGTTGAAGCTGCGGGTGCCCGTCTTCGGCCCGCTCGCTACCAAGATCGCGATCAGCCGCTTCTGCCGCAACCTCGGCACGCTGCTCGGCGTCGGCGTGCCGGTGATGAAGGCCCTGGACGTGGTCGGCGCCACCACCGGCAACGCCGTCCTCGCCAACATCATGGTCGAGCTCCAGCAGTCCATCCGCGAGGGCATGCCGATGTCCGCGCCGATGAGCAAACACACGATCTTTCCGCGCATGGTGTCGCAAATGATCGAAGTTGGGGAAGAAAGCGGTCAAATCAGTCAGATGCTGGATAAGGTGGCCGATTTCTACGATCGGGAGGTCGACGACGCCGCCGACGCCCTCACCGCGTCGATCGAACCGATCATGGTCGTCGTCATGGGCGTGGTTGTCGGCGGCATGGTCGTGTGCCTCTACCTGCCGATGTTCACCGTCTACCAGAACATCCAGAACTCCTAACGCCGTGCCGCCCGCACGCTGCGGCCCGGCGACACCACCACGAAAGACCGGCACGCCAGCCGGCCCAGGGGGGCACGGAGCCCGCCCTGTCCACCGAAGAAGAGTCCAGGAGGCTCCCATGCAAGACACGCTCCGCCGGATGCGGGACGAACGCGCGGACGGCGACCGCGGCTTCACTCTGATCGAGCTGCTGGTCGTCGTCGTCATCATCGGCGTGCTGGTGGCCATCGCCATCCCGGTCTACCTGAACTACCGGCAGGGCGCCGCGGACAAGGCGGCGCAGTCGGACGTACGCGGGGCGATCCTGGCCGTCGAGCAGTACTACGCCGACAACGCCAGTGCGTATCCGGCGACCAGCCCGGGGACCCGCGGCGCGAGTCTCACCCTCGCTGGCAGCACGCCGAAGACCGTGACCGTGTCCGACGGCACGCTGCTCACCTACGAGAGCAACGGCACTACGTACGTCATCTGCGCGGACAACGACGGTGGCGACGCGGACAGCGTCTATTTCTACAACAGCCGCATCGGCGGGTCCGTGCAGAAGCACCGCTCCGCGACCAGCGTGGCGACCTGCCTGGCCGCGGAGAGCTGACCGGCGGCGGCGGCCCGGCCCGCAGCCCGGCCGCCGCCGCGCCGACCACCGACCGCACCCCGACATCCGCGCCCGGAAGGAGGCCGCCGATGCCCGCCACCACCCTCGTGCCCGCCGGCCTGCTCGGCCTGGCGGTGGGATCGTTCCTCAACGTGGTCATCCACCGGGTGCCGCGCGGGGAGTCGCTCTGGCTGCCCGCCTCGCGCTGCCCGGCGTGCGGCACGGCGCTGCGGCCGTGGCACAACGTGCCGGTGCTGAGCTGGCTGGCGCTGCGCGGCCGGTGCGCCGACTGCGGCGAGAAGATCAGCATCCGCTACCCGCTCGTGGAGGCGGCCACGGCGGCGCTGTTCGTCGCCGTGACCGCCCGGCTGGGGCTCAGCCCGCAGCTGCCGGCGTACCTGTACCTGGCCGCCGTGGCGGTGGCCCTGGCGGTGATCGACATCGACGTCAAGCGGCTGCCCGACGCCATCGTGCGGCCCTCGTACGTCGTCGGCGCCGCGCTGCTGCTGCCGGCGGTCGCCGCCGACGGGGACTGGCCGGCCGCCGGCCGCGCGCTGCTCGCCGCCGTGGCGCTGTACGGCTTCTACCTCGCGCTCGCCTCGCTCTACCGCGGCGGGATGGGCTGGGGGGACGTCAAGCTCGCCGGCCTGCTCGGCCTCTACCTCGGCTACCTGGGGTGGGGCTCGGTGCTGATCGGGACGTTCGCCGGGTTCCTGCTCGGCGGCGTCGTCGGCGCGGTGCTGCTGGCCACCCGCCGGGCCGGGCGCAGGTCCGAGCTGCCGTTCGGGCCGTTCATGCTGGCCGGCGCGTTCCTGGCGGTGTTCTTCGCCGCCCCCCTCGGCACCTGGTACACGTCCCTGCTCACCGGCCCGACCTGAGCCCGCCGCCGCCACCCGCACCACCGTCTACCCCTCAAGGAGCATCGATGGCCGCCCCCACCATGATCGGCCTGGACATCGGCACCACCTCCATCCGCGCCGTCGAGATCAGCCGCGCCAAGGACGGCCTGGTCCTGACCAACTTCGCCGTCGAGGCGCTGCCCCACGGCGTGGTGCAGGCCGGGGTGGTGGTGGACGCCGACGCCGTGACGGCGACGCTGAAGCAGATGTGGGCCACCGCCCGGCTGCGCTGCCGCAAGGTGGTGCTCGGCGTGACCAACGCGCAGGCCATCGTCCGCGAGATGTCCGTGGCCAACCTGCCGGCCCGCGAGCTGCGTGCCTCGCTGCCGTTCCAGGTGCGCGACTCGCTGCCGCTGCCGCCGGAGCGCTCAGTGCTGGACTTCCACCCGCTGGAGGACGCCACCGGCAAGGAGACGGTGCGCGGCCTGCTCATCGCCGCCCCCAAGGAGGCCGTGCTGGTGGCGGTGCGGGCCGTCGAGCGCGCCGGCCTGTACGTCACCCGCGTCGACGTGGCGTCCTTCGCGCTGCTGCGGGCGGCGGCCACCCCGGAGGCCGGCGTGGAGGCGCTCGTCGACATCGGCGCCCGCACCACGACCGTGGTGGTGCACTCCGACGGCGTTCCGCTGATCGTCCGGACCATCCCGCGCGGCGGGGCGGAGATCACCGACCAGCTGGTCACCCGGCTGAGCGTCCCGGCGGAGGAGGCGGAGGCCATCAAGGTCCGCGTGGGCCTGCGCGCGGAGGAGAACGCCGAGCTCGCCGAGACGATCGCGGACGCCACCCGGCCGCTGATCAGCGAGGTGCGCAGCTCCTTCGCCTACCTCGACGCGGGGGACCGGCAGAAGCGGGTCACCCGGGTGGTGCTCTCCGGCGGCGGCGCGCTGCTGCAGGGCCTCACCGAGACCCTGCACGGCCAGCTCGGCGTGCCCGTCACCGTCGCCAACCCCACCGCCCGGATGCAGCGGGCGCACCGGACGCCCAAGCACGACGAACTCGCCCGCTCCCGCTCGCGCGCGGCGGTATCGATCGGACTCACGTTGGGAGCAGCCTCATGACCACCCTCATGTCGCCCGAAGCGACCACGGCCGCGCCGGCGCCGCCGGCGCCGACCATCACGGCCAACCTGCTGCCGCCGGAGATCATCGATGCCCGCAAGGGCCGCAAGGTGCGGTTCACCGTCCTCGCCGCCGTCGGCGGCGTGTTCCTCCTGCTGGCCGGGTGGTTCGGCGTGGCGCTGTACCGCACCTCCACCGCGGAGGACCGGCTGGCGAGCACGCAGGTGGAGGAGCAGAACCTGAACAATGAGGAGAAGCGGTACGGCGAGCTGGTCCGCGCGCAGCAGCAGTCCGGCGCGATCGAGGTGCAGCTCAGCACCCTGCTCGCCGGCGACGTGCGCTGGTCCGCGCTGCTCTCCGCCGCGCAGTCCGCCGCGCCCGCCGGCGTGCGGGTGACCGGGGTGACCGGGACGCTGGCCGACAGCACGCTCGCCGGCGGGCGCGGCGGCAACCCGGCCGGCAATTCGGGTGGCGACACCGGCGCCGGCCAGGTCCGGCTGCCGAACACGTCCGGCAAGGAGCTGATCGGCCAGCTGACCATCACCGGGACCGGCACCGACAAGGCCCGCGTCGCGGCGTACGTGGACGCGCTGGGCCGGGTGGAGCGGATCGCCAACCCGATGCTCGGCGACGCCACGGCCGTGTCCGGCGGGGTCCAGTTCACCGTCCGCGTGGACATCACCAAGGACGCCCTGAGCGGCCGCTACGCCCTGCCATCGCCGGCCGTGCCCGCGGGGCCCGGCGCAGACCAGCCGACGGAGGACTGATGGCCATCGCGAAGGCCAACCGCCTGTGGGTGCTTGGCGGCGCCCTGGGCGCCATCATCATGCTGGCGTTGGGCTGGTTCGTCGTGATCAGCCCGCAGAACGCCGAGACCGCCGTCCTGCACGAGCAGGTCGACACGGCGGAGGGCAACCTCCTCGGGCTGCGCAAGCGGCTCGCGGTGCTCCGGGAGCAGAGCCTGGACATGGAGCGGTACAAGGCCGAGCT
>DASQDS010000495.1:0-2590 GCA_035634075.1 Pilimelia sp.
GCGACGGGCGCGACGGCGCCCGATGCGAGCGGAGCCGCCCCGGCGGCGCCCCGATGCCCCGCCGCGGCGCCGGCGGGCACCCCCGCGAAACCCGTGCGGGTCGTACCGGCGGCGGGCACGGCACCGGAGGAGGTCTTCGCCGTCGGCGTCCGCACGCTGTCCGTGCGCCGTGGCGCCAAGCGTCCCCTGCCGACGACGGTGTGGTACCCGGCGACCGGGACGCCCCGCGAGGAGGCGGTCGAGGACCTGCCGGCGGCGCGGGGACCGTTCCCGCTGGTGCTGTTCAGCCATGGGCTGGAGACCCGGCCGGACGTCTACGCGGAGATCCTGGTCCGTTGGGTGCAGGCCGGGTTCATCGTGGCCGCCCCCGCCTACCCGCACACCGCCACCGGGGTGCCCGACTTCAACGCGGCCGACGTGCTGAACCAGCCGGCCGACGCCACCGAGGTGATCACCAGGGTGCTGGCGTTGAACACCCGGCAGGGCGACCCGCTGCGGGGCCGGATCGAGACCGGCTGTGTCGCGGCGGCCGGACACTCGGCCGGCGGCATCACCACGGTCGGCCTGCTCACCAGCAACCGCGACGACCGGCTCGACGCGGCGATCGTGCTGGCCGGCCGCAAGTTGCTGGCCGCGCCGTTCACCGGGCCGCCGGCGCCGGTGCTGTTCGTGCACGGCACCGACGACAGATCCGTGCCGTACGCCGACGCACTCGCCGCCTTCAAGTCGGTGCCGTGGTCCCGGGCCATGCTCACGGTCACCGACGGCGGGCACAGCACCACCGGCGAGGACTTCGAGGTGACGGTGGGCACGGCGATCGACTTCCTGCGCTGGAGCCTGTACGGCGACGCCGCCGCCAAGGCGCGGATACCCGGGCAGGCGGCCGAGGGCGGCATCGCCACCCTGACCGACCACCTCTGAGGGCCGGCCGGCCTGTTCACCGGGTGTGGTCGACCACCACCTTGCCGAACACGTCGCCGGCGCTGAGCCGGGCGAACGCGTGCGTGACCGCCGAGAAGCCGTACGTGGAGTCGATCACCGGGCGGATGGCCCGCTCGGTGCAGAGGTCGAGCAGCGCCGCCAGCTCCGCCGCGGTGCCCATCGAGCTGCCCAGGATCTCCAGCTGCAGGGCGAACACCCGCCGCAGGTCCACGCCGGCGAGGTTGCCACCGGTCGCGCCGCACACCACGATCCGGCCGCCGGGTGCGGCGCACTTGAGCGAGTGCCCGAAGGTGGGCTCCCCCACGGATTCGATCACGATGTCGACCCGTTCGGGCAGCCGGGCGCCCGGCTCCAGCGCGGTGGCGCCCAGGGCGGCGATCCGCTCCCGCTTGGCGGCGTCGCGGCTGGTCGCGTACACCCGTTTGCCGAACGCGGCCGCCAGCACCACCGCGGCCGTCGCGACACCGCCGCCGGCACCCTGCACCAGGACGGACCCCGCCTCGTCGATCCGGCCCCGGACGGTGAGCATCCGGTACGCGGTGAGCCACGCCGTGGGCAGGCAGGCGGCCTCGGCGAACGACATTCCCGCCGGCTTGTCCACCAGGTTCTCCGCCGGCACGGCCACCCGCTGGGCGATCGTACCGGGGTGGCGCTCGGAGAGCAGTGAGTAGCCGCGTGGGTCGGCCTTGTCCTCGACGACGGCATGCAGCAGGACCTCGCGGCCGTCCGGCGTGACACCGGCCGCGTCGCAGCCGAGGATCATCGGCAGCCGGTCGGCGGGCAGCCCGACACCGCGCAGCGACCACAGGTCGTGGTGGTTGAGCGAGCTGGCCCGTACGTCGACGGTCACCCACCCCTCGGCGGGCGCCGGCTCGGGCAGCTCCCCGACGGTGAGGGCGCGGAGCGGGTCGTCCGGATCGGTGGCGCTGGCATAGGCGGCAAGCATGCCCCGACCCTAGTTGCCGTGCCGTCCACCCGGCAGCACGCCATGGCGGTGCCACGACGTGGCCGCCGGGTGGAACGCGGTGGCGATCAGCTCACCAGGGCCGGTTCGGTGGCGGAAACGAGCGGGATGCGGGCCACGCCGTCGCGGTGTGCCGCCCGGGCCACGGCGGCCGCCACGGCGGGCGCCACCCGGGGGTCCAGCGCCGACGGGACGATCGCGTCGGCCCGCAGGTCGTCGGCCACCACCTCGGCGATCGCCTTGGCCGCGGCCACCTTCATGCCCTCGGTGATCCGGGTCGCGCGGGCGTCCAGGGCACCCCGGAAGATGCCCGGGAACGCGAGCACGTTGTTGATCTGGTTGGGGAAGTCGCTGCGGCCGGTCGCCACGATCGCGGCACGCCGCCCGGCGATCTGCGGGTGCACCTCCGGGGTGGGGTTGGCCAGCGCGAAGATGATGCCGTCGGCAGCCATGCCGGCGAGCGCGGGCTCCCCGATGGTGCCGCCGGAGACGCCGATGAGCACGTCGGCGCCGATCAGCGCCTCGGTGATCCCACCGGTGCGGCCGGAGTAGTTCGTCGTCGCGGCGAGCTGCGCCTTGGCGCCGGTCAGGTCGGGGCGCCCGGCGTGGATGATGCCCCGGGAGTCGCAAACGATGACGTTGGCGCCGTGCACCCCGCCGGCGATCAGCATCCGGGTGACGGCG
>DASQDS010000496.1:0-10709 GCA_035634075.1 Pilimelia sp.
GCGTGCAGCATCCCCGCGATCAGGGCGAACGCGAGGGTCGCGGCCGCCCGCCGGGCCGCGCGGCGGCGGCCGGGTGTCGGGCGGAACGGCGACCAGCGGGTACGGGGCAGGGCACCAGCCATGACGGCTCCATCTCTGGGCGGGGTGCGGGCGAGCGGTGAGGAGCGGGGAGACGGGTGGCGTCAACCGACGGGCCGCAGGTGGAACAGCTGGTTGGGCGCGCCGTGGCAGTCGAACTGCATCACCTGGGCGTTGTCCGCGACGCTGGCGTTGACCACGTCGGCGCACTTGTTGGAATACATCAGCTTGAGCACCACGTACGGGCGCGCGAGCCCGCTGACGTAGGAGAGTTGCCAGGACTGGCCCGTGCCGCCGGCGCAGGTCCACAGCTGGAGGATCACGTTGTTCGCGGTGCTGGACCCGGGTACGTCGGCGCACTTGCCGGGAGCGTGGCCGACCTTGAGCTGCACCTGCCCGCCGCCGTGCGGGACGACGTGCCACGTCTTGTGGGCCGCCGTGGGATCGCACGCGTGCTGCATGAGCGGAGCCCGGTCCGCCGTGCTGGCCCCGGTCACCGTCAGGCAGCGGCCGGAGTTGACGTTGACCAGCTCGTAGCGCCGCGCCGGGTCGACCGACACGCCGCCGACGCCGGCCGGGCCGATGACCCCCTGCCAGGCCAGCCCCGGGTACGGGAGGGCGCCGGTGGGCTGTGCGACGGATCGCCACACCCGGGCCTGGTAGGCCCCGCAGCAGCGGTAGACGTGGCTCAGGTCGGCCCGTTCGTCGGCGTTGACCGCCCCGACGGAGACGTCCATCAGCTCCCCGCACCAGGCCCACTGCCCGCTGGCCCAGTGCAGCGCCGGGGCGGCGATGCCCGTGCCGTCGGCGGAGGTGAGCATGCTGTACAGGTGGGCCTGGCAGGTGGGGGTGCGGTAGAGGGCGGCGAAGTCGTCCCGGCCGTTGCCGTCGAAGTCGCCCATGACCGCCTTCGTGCGGTCCCAGCACCAGCCGCCGATGTTGCCGTAGCGGGAGCCGTCGTAGCCGAAGCCCTCGCCGCCGGAGACGTGGAACCACAGCGACATGTCGCACGACGCGGTGTGCTTGACCCGGACGAAGTCGTCCTTGTCGTCGCCGATCACGTCCCCGGCGAGGATCGATGTCTCGGTCCACGGGCCGGCCGTCGCGGATACCCCGGTGAACCAGACCTCCGGCTGCGCGAACAGCGGCATGTCGGGCGAGGACTCGGAGAGGAAGACCCGGTTCTCCCAGGTCGTACCCTCGTCGTAGAGGACGGCGAGGTCGTCGCGGCCCTGTGCGTCCCCGTCGAAGTTGCCGACGGCGAGCTTCGAGCGCGGCTTGAACCAGGACAGCCCCGGCCCGGAGTCCCACGCCTGGTAGTCGCGGACGCCGTTGCCGTGGGCCAGCAGCACCGACACGGTGCTCGAGCCGTCCCCGCGGTCCTTGAGGATGACCACGTCGGCGCGCCGGTCACCGTCGAAGTCGCCGGTCGTCCAGTGGATGGCGTTCAGCGGGTAGGTCATCGAGTCCATGATCACGATGGGCGCGAACAGGGTGCCGTCCGGCCGGGAAACCTGCACATGGAACTGGGTGCGGTCGCCGCCGAGGTCGACCGTCGTGAAGACGTCCGCCCGGCCGTCGCCGTTGAAGTCGTTGTCGCTGCGCGGCGCCGGGGGCGGGTCGGAATCGGTGGGCCAGATCGTCGCGTCCGCGATCGCCCCCTCCGCGCTCATCCCGGTGCGGTTGAGGGCCCGCACGTACAGGGTGGGCGTCTCGTCCGACCGCAGGGTGAGCGGTACCGTCGCGGATCCGTCCGGGCCGGCCGCGACGGTGGTGTCGAGGGCGTCCCGGTCGAATCCGTACTCGTACGAGTTGATCTCGCCGGCGTCGCCCGGCCCTGGCCGGAAGGTGACCGCCGACGCGATGCCGGCGCGGACGACGCCGACGTCGACCCGGGGCGGCTCGTCCGGCGGGTTGTTGTCCAGCAGCAGCTCGCAGGCGCCGCTGTAGGTGCCGTAGTTGAAGCCGTCGAACGTCCGCATCCGGTACGTGTAGGCCACCCCGGCGGCCAGCGGCTTGCTGAGCGTGAGGCGGGCCCGCTGTTTGGACGGGATGGCCTGGTCGTCGTCCTGGGTGTGGAACACCGTGCCGCCGCGCAGGATCTGCAGCTGCGCCCGGAGGTTCTGGCCGGTGTTCTGGTCGGCCAGCAGGCCGGTGAACGTCGGCGTCGGGGTGGTCACGTAGCGCCGGCCCACCTCCCCGCTCCCGCACCGGGTGGAGCCCTCCACCGACAACTGCCCGGGCGCACCCGGGAGGTGGTTGAACTCGACCTCCACCTTGGGCGGGTTCGCCCCCTCGCCCGAGGCGAACCTCTTCCACCCGAGGTAGCTGTTCTCGTTCGCCGCGCGCAGGCCGATCGTCACGCCACTCCAGCGCGCGTTGGCCGCCTCCTGGAAGATCTTCTGAGCGTCCACTGTCACCCAGCCGTCGGCGCAGCTCGGCCCGTAGCCCCGGGTCTGGGTGGACACGCCGCGGGTGTGCGGACGGCTCCACGCCGGCTGGTTGGCCCACCGGGTGGCGGTGCTCACGCCGGCGGTCACCTCCGCCCACCACTCGGCCGGCTCGCACGACCAGGAATGGATCTCGTAGAGGGAGAGCGTGGCGCGCCGGACGAGGGCGCCGGCGACCTGTGAGCTGGGGAACTGGAGGTACGACCGGGCGGTGAACTCCCGCCCCTCGGCGGCGTCGTGGACGTGGCCCATCTGCAGCTCGGGGCGGGTGGACAGGTCCGTGTTGAGGTAGCCGGTGTGTGCGGTGGTGTCGAAGACCCGCTTGTGCGACACGACCACCGCGGGGTCGATCGTGATCGGGAACTGCCGGGCCGGGTCGTTGAGGTACGCCTGGCTGGGCTCCAGCACGTAGGTGCCCTCGTCCACCCGGGTCGCCACCGCGGCGGGGCGCGCCGGGTCACCGGAACCCGCGCCCACGGCCGCGTCCCACATCATCGGTGCCGGGATCCGCACCGCGGCGCGCGTCTCCGTCGGCGGGAGCAGCGTCAGCGCGCCGTCGCCGCCCTTCGCCGGGGGCGCGCCGCCGCCCCCGGTGACCGCCGGCAGCCGGATGGTCGCGACCTCGGCGACGGCGGCCCGGTTCTTCACGACGACGAACTGCTCGAAGCCGGTGCGCAGCGCCTCCACCACCAGGTCGACGCCGGGCTTCACCTCCCGCCAGGTGGCCCGGTTGCCGGCCAGCTCCGGCTCCGGCAAGGCACCCACCCAGCCCAGCCCGACGGTCCGGCCCTCCGCGGTGACCGTGGCCAGCGCCCCGTGCGCCGCGGCGCGGGCACCGGCGAGCCGCAGCCCGCGCGGGTGCGCCTTCGGGCCGACCGAGCCGTCCGGCTTGCGTTCCATCGTGAGGTCTACGGGCACCCACTGATCGCCGGCGCGGTAGCGCACCGGCCCCAGCGCGGTCTCGACGGTCACGGTGCCGCCCGGGTTGGCGAGCACCCGGGTGACCTCGTCCCGCCGGGACAGCGCCTCGACCTGCTGGCCGCAGGCGGCGGCCATAGCCTGGGCGCGGGCCAGGTCCGGCTGCTCGGTGCCGCAGTCGGCGGCCGCGGCGGCCGGCGGGGCGGCCCGGGTGGGGTCCGCCGGGGTCAGGACGGCGCTGGACGCGACGACCAGGGCCAGGCCCAGCACCCCGCGAAGGCCGATCCGCCACGGCAACCTGGGCTCGCGCCTGCGTGGCGAGTGGGTGTGCGCTTCCATGGTGTACCTCCCGGTCGGCTCACCAGAAGGCTGGCGTGCGCCGCCCATACGATCGCCATGCGAACGCCATGCGGGCGCCATCCGCCGGCGCCGCGGCCGCCCTGCCGGGGTTGCGGCCGGCTCGGGCGCCCCGCGACAACGCCTGGTCCATCCGGACGGTCCAGCCCGCCGGTGTTGACACGCGCGATACACCTGTGTGAATGTTTCGGCGGATCCGGTGCGGGAGCCTCACCGGTGTCGGGAGCCGATGGGCAGCTCACCGACACCCGCCGATCACGCGCGCCTGACGGCGGGCGGCCGCTGGAACTACCGGTCTCCCGGCATTCCCGCTCCCGTCGTCCCACCCCGGCCGCGCGCGGCGGTACCTCGTCCCCCCCGAGTACCCCCGAACCAGCGCTTGCCGAGAGAGGGAAGCCGTCACCATGCAAACACAGCCCTATCCCCGCCGGGGCATTGTCGGCGCGCTCGCCGCAGCCGTGCTGGCCGGCGCGGTCGCCGTCGTGGCGCAGGTCGCCACGAGCGGGTCGACCCCCGCCGCCGCGGCCGCCGCGGAGCCGTACTCCTGGAAGAACGTCCGGATCGACGGCGGTGGCTTCGTCCCGGGCATCGTTTTCAACCCCACCGAGAAAAACCTGATCTACGCCCGCACGGACATCGGCGGCGCGTACCGCTGGAACGAGGCCGGCCAGTCGTGGACCCCGCTGCTGGACTGGGTGGGCGAAAACAACTGGGGCTACAACGGCGTGGACAGCATCGCGACCGACCCGGTGCAGACGAACCGGGTGTACGCAGCCGTCGGCATGTACACCAACAGCTGGGATCCCAACAACGGGGCCATCCTGCGCTCCACCAACAAGGGCGACACGTGGCAGGTCAGCCCGCTGCCGTTCAAGCTGGGCGGCAACATGCCCGGCCGCGGCATGGGTGAACGGCTCGCCATCGACCCCAACCGCAACGGCACGCTCTACCTCGGCGCGCCCAACGGCAACGGGCTGTGGCGCAGCACCGACTTCGGCGCGACGTGGGCGAAGGTCACCAGCTTCCCGAACGCCGGCAACTACTCCGACGACCCGGCCGACGCCAACGGCTACTCCAGCCACCAGCCCGGCGTGGTGTGGGTGACGTTCGACAAGCGCACCGGCGCCGCCGGCGCCACCACCCAGGCGATCTACGTGGGCGTGGCCGACAAGGAGAACACCGTCTACCGCAGCACCGACGGTGGCACCACGTGGGCGCGGATCGCCGGCCAGCCCACCGGCTACATGGCCCACAAGGGGGTGTTCGACCCGGTCGGGGGATTCCTCTACATCGCCACCAGCGACACCGCCGGCCCGTACACCGGCGGCAAGGGCGACGTGTGGAAGTACGCCACGGCGACCGGCACCTGGACGCAGATCAGCCCGGTCCCGTCGACCACGGCCACGTTCGGCTACAGCGGCCTGACGATCGACCGGCAGAACCCGAACACGCTGATGGTGGCCACCCAGATCTCCTGGTGGCCGGACGTGATCTTCTTCCGCAGCACCGACGGCGGCGCGACCTGGACCCGGATCTGGGACTGGGGCTCGTACCCGAACCGCACTTTCCGCTACACGATGGACATCTCCTCGGTGCCGTGGCTGACCTTCGGCGGCAACCCGCAGCTGCCCGAGGTGACCCCCAAGCTGGGCTGGATGACCGAGTCGCTGGAGATCGACCCGCACAACTCGGACCGGTTCATGTACGGCACGGGCGCCACGATCTACGGCAGCACCGACCTGACAAAGTGGGACACACCCGGCGCGCAGTTCACCATCCGGCCCATGATCAAGGGCCTGGAGGAGACCGCGGTGCTCGACCTCGTCAGCCCGCCGACCGGCCCGCCGCTGGTCAGCGCGCTCGGCGACCTGGGCGGTTTCCGACACAACAACCTCGACCAGGTGCCGGCGATGATGTTCCGGCAGCCCGGCTTCTTCAGCGGCACCAGCGTCGACTACGCCGGTCTCAACCCGTCGGTGATGGTCCGGGCCGGCAACTTCAACGACGCCGACCGGCCGAACGACAGCCACGTGGCCTTCTCCACCGACGGCGGGGCGAACTGGTTCCAGGGCACCGAGCCGGGCGGCATCAACGAGGGCGGCAACGCGGCGGCCGGGGCGGACGGCAACCGGTTCCTCTGGGCGCCGCGCAACAGCGCCGTGGTCTTCTCCGTCGGCTTCGGCAACACCTGGACGCCGTCGCAGGGCCTCCCGCAGAACGCCACCGTCGAGGCCGACCGGGTGAACCCGCTGAAGTTCTACGGGTACAACGCCGGCCAGTTCTACGTCAGCACGGACGGCGGGGCCACCTTCACCGCCTCGGCCGCCACCGGGCTGCCGGCGAGCTCGGCGAAGTTCAAGGTCGTGTCGGGCCAGGAGGGGGACATCTGGCTGGCCGGCAGCAACGGCCTGTTCCACTCGACCAACTCTGGCGCCACGTTCACCCGCCTGGCGAACGTGACCTCGGCCAACAGCGTCGGGCTCGGCAAGGCCGCCCCCGGCCAGACGTACCCGGCGCTGTTCATCTACGGCACGGTGGACGGCGTGACCGGCGTGTACCGCTCGGACAACGCCGGCGCGGGCTGGGTGCGGATCAACGACGACCAGCACCAGTACGGCAACGCCGGCTACACGGTCGAGGGCGACCCGCGCGTCTATGGGCGGGTCTACCTGGGCACCAACGGCCGCGGCATCCTGTACGCCGACCGGCTCGGCGGCCCGACGACGCCGACGGCCACCGCGTCGCCGACCGGCGGCACGTCGCCCACGGCGAGCGCGTCGCCCACGGCGGGCGCGTCACCCACGGCGAGCGCGTCGCCGACCGGCGGCACGTCGCCGACCACCAGCGCATCCCCGACGGGCTCGCCGTCGGCGTCGCCCAGCGGCGGGCAGGCCGGCGGGTGCCAGGCGACCTACAAGATCACCGGCTCGTGGCCGGGCGGGTTCCAGGGTGAGGTGACGGTGCTCAACAACGGCACGACGCCGGCGACGGCGTGGACGGTCACCTGGACCTTCCCCGGCGGCCAGACAGTCAGCTCGCTGTGGGGCGGCCGGCACACCCAGGCCGGCGCCAACGTGACAGTCCGCAACGAATCGTGGAACGGCAGCCTGCGTCCCAACACCACGGCGACGTTCGGCTTCGTCGGTGCTGGTCAGGGGGTCACCCCGGCGGCGGTCGGCTGCGCCCGCGGCTGACCTGGGAGGTGGACGTGGGGCTCGGCGCCGGCTGGCGACGGGCCCCACGCCGTACGGGCACTGGTTACGTTAGGTAACTATGGCTCTACGGCGCGGGAGGTGACCGCGTGGCCGGTTGCCCGGGGTTGCGTCGGGGTAGGACAGTGGAATCCACGCACCTCGGGAGGGTTCATGTCCATCACACAGCGCATCCGGCAATTCCTGTCCGGCCCGCAGGGGCAGCGGTTGGTCGAGCGGGGCCGCCGCGAGTTGGCGAAGCCATCGACGCAGCAGCGCCTGCGCCAGCTGGCCACCCGCCTGCGCCGCCGCTGACGGCACCGCCCGACGCCGCGGTGCCTGACGCGGCGTGACCGTGCCGGCCACCCCCGACCCCCACCCGGAGCCGCTCGTGACCGAACCAACTCCACCGGCCGGCCAAGCGCCGGCCGGCAGCACCTCCGTGGACGCCGGCGCCGCCACCCCGCCGGCGCGGCTGTGGCAGCAGATGCGCGCCGATCCGCAGTACGCGCCGGAGCACCTGGCGCTGGAAGCGGTCCGGCGCATCGGGCCGTCGGCGCGGGCGTGGGCCGACGACACCCGGGCGAACCACCCGGGCATCCACCCCGACCAGCTCGCGCAGCTGGCGGTGAAGAGGTTCACGCAGCACGCCCGCCTGTCCGGCGCCATGTCCGGCGCGGCCGGCCTTCCCGGGGCCGTCCTCGACGTCGGCGTGCTGGCCTGGACGCAGGCGCGGATGGTCCTGCACGTGGCGGCGGCGTACGGGGTGGACCCGATCGACCCCGGCCGGGCGATCGACCTGCTCGTCCTGCAGAAGGTGCACAAGGTGGCCGAGTCGGCCCGCCTGGCGCTGGGCGTGGCGGCGGGCCGGGAGCGCGCGTCGGTGCTCTTCGACCGGGTCGGGGACGCCGCGCCGCTCGGCCGGGTGATGCTGACGCTGGGCGTGAAGCTGGCGCAGATGGCCGGCGTCCGGGCCGCCCGCCGGGTGGTCGCCAAGATCATCCCCGGCGCGTCCATCGTGCTGGGCACCTGGGCCAACTCGGCCGCGACCACCGACCTGGCCCGGCGCGCCGTCGCCCACTACCGCAACCCGGCCCTCCCGCCGCCGCCGCACCGCCGCCTGCCGGCCTGACCCGCGGCGCCCGCCCGGCTCGCCGAGCGCGGTGGGCTTAGGGCGGGGGCGTGTGGGGTAGTGGGGCCGGCGTGACGGTCTACGGCATCCACGCATCACACGAACAGATCCCACCCCGCGAGTTGCTGGCCGCTGTGGTCGCGGCGCAGCAGGCCGGGTTCGGCGCCGCGATGTGCTCCGACCACTTCTCCCCGTGGAGCGAACGGCAGGGCCAGTCCGCGTTCGCGTGGTCGTGGCTCGGCGCCGCACTCGAGGCGACGGACCTGCCGCTCGGCGTGGTCAACGCCCCCGGGCAGCGCTACCACCCGGCGATCATCGCGCAGGCGATCGGCACGCTCGGGGCGATGTACCCGGGCCGGTTCTGGGCCGCCCTCGGCACCGGCGAGGCGAGCAACGAGCACATCACCGGCGGCGGCTGGCCGCGCAAGGAGCTCCGCACCGCGCGGCTGCGCGAGTGCGTCGACGTGATCCGGGCGCTGCTGGCCGGCGAGGAGGTCAGCCACGACGGGCTGGTCACCGTCGACCGGGCCCGGCTGTGGACCCGCCCGGAGACCCCGCCCGCGCTGGTCGGGGCGGCGGTCAGCCCGGCCACCGCGGCGTGGTGCGCCGAGTGGGCGGACGGGTTGATCACCGTGAACGCCCCCCTGCCTCGGCTGCGGGAGATCATCACGGCGTACCGGGACGCCGGCGGTCGCGGCCGGTTGGCCCTCCAGGTCCACCTGAGCTGGGCGGGCACCGACGCCGAGGCTGCGGAGATCGCGTACGACCAGTGGCGCAGCAACGTCTTCGCGCCCCCGGTGTGCTGGGACCTGGAGCTGACCGACCACTTCGACGAGGCCTCCCGGGACCTGCCGGCGCAGCGGGTCGCCGAGGCCGTCAACATCTCCGCCGACCCCGACCGGCACGTGCAGTGGCTTGGCGAATACGCCGAGCTGGGCTTCGATGAGATCTACCTGCACCACGTGGGCCAGTCCCAGGAGCCGTTCATCGCGGCGTTCGCCGACAAGGTTCTTCCGCAGCTGTCCACCTGACAGATCCCGTAGTGGCCAGGCGACAAAGGAGACACCATGACCACACCGTCAAACATCGGCCTGCCGGCCGGCGGCGCCGCGGGCCACAGCGCCCTCGGCCCGACCGTCACCGTCGGCAGCTACGCGGACTACCCCGCCGCCCAGCGCGCGGTGGACCACCTGTCGGACAACGGATTCCCGGTGGCGAAGAGCGCCATCATCGGCACGGACCTGCGCCTCGTCGAGCAGGTGCTCGGGCGGCTCACGGTGGGCCGGGCCGCGCTGGCGGGGGCGGCCAGCGGGGCGTGGTTCGGTCTGCTGATCGGCCTGCTGCTGAGCATCTTCTCCAACGACGGCTGGTTGGGCATCATCATCGCCGGCCTGCTCATCGGTGCGGCGTGGGGCGCGATCTTCGGCGCGGTGGCGCACGCGATGACCGGCGGCCGGCGCGACTTCACCTCGCGCAGCTCGCTACAGGCCAGCCAGTACGCCGTCGTGGTGGCCGCCGAGCACGCCGACTCGGCGCGCGAGCTGCTCGTCCGGTTCAACTGGCAGGCCAGCGGCGCCGGTGGCACGGCACCGCCGCAGTAATGCCGGTATCCGGTGGGGCGTGCCGGGGCGCCGAACCGCCGCCCCGGGCACACCCACCGGTCCCCGTCAGCCCTCGATGAGGTAGAGCTGCCGGCGGTTGTTGGACAGGCGCGGCTCCGGATAGGCGGCGTCCGGCCCGGCCTGCGCATGCACCGCCACCACCACGCCACCGGACGGCAGGAGCTCGCGCCCGCTGCCGGTGCCGGTGCTGACCGTCAGGCGCAGGGTGCGGGTGGCGCCCTGGGGTACCACGCCCACCGTGCAGAGCGGGGTGAACTCGTCGTTCGTGCACCCGCTCCAGCCGGTCGCGCCCCGCACCAGCCCGCCGATGTTGACCTCCACCTGGGCCGGCGGAGCCCCCGGCCCGGTGTTGGTCACCCGGACCACCACCGTGCCGCGCCAGGACCTGTCCGCCTGCCGGGTCATCACCACGTCCGACGCCGTTAGGCCCAGGTCACCGACCTTCGGGTTCGGCCCGAAGCTGGTCGGCCCGCCGCTCTGCCGGAAGCGCTCGCCGTCGAAGCGGTACGTGCGCCACTGGTGCTGCGGCAGGTCCGACGCCGTCGCGCAGCACTCCGGATAGTCGCCGACGTCCACCCGCACCCGGCCGTTGCTGCCGGCGGCGATCGCGTGCACGTGCCGAACGTCCACGCCCGGCCTGCCCTGGCTGCCGGCCGTCGCGAGCACCTGGCCGACGAGCCGGATCCCGCCGGCCGGGGTCCGGCCGTACGCGAGCACCTGGTAGTCGGCGCCCTCCGGCGCGCACATCAGCGCCACGACGGTCTCCTCGTCCCCGTCCCGGTCGACGTCGACGTGCACCGGGTCGCCCGTCAGCTTGAGCCCCGGCGCGCCGGCGCTCTCGCCGTCGTCGAACCGCACCGGCCCCCGCGGGCAGTCGGCGGTCTGGCCCGCCGGCCAGCGCGGCACCTGCAGCGTGGCGTTGCGCAGCTCCTGCCCGGTGATCGGGGCCGACGGCACGGCC
>DASQDS010000497.1:0-8872 GCA_035634075.1 Pilimelia sp.
GTCGGCGCCGACGTCGGCAAGCTGCGGGTGACCTACCACCACAACCGGTTCGCCAACGTTGGCCAGCGGGTCCCGCGGGTGCGCTTCGGCCAGGTGGACATCTACAACAACTACTTCTACGCCACGGACGAGGACTCCTTCTCGTACGCCTGGGGCGTGGGCGTCTACGCCTCGATCTACGCGGAGAACAACTTCATCGCGCGCAGCGCCGACATCCCGATCGAGGATTTCGTCTTCGACTGGCGCGGCACGGCGCCGGGCGCGATCACGGAGATCGGCACGCTGACCCGGGTCGGCACCGGGCCCGTCACGCCCGTCAACGTCGTCGCGGCGTACAACGCCCTGAACGAGATCGACCTGCCGGCCACCGACTGGGTGCCCACGGCCCGCACCACCGTGGACCCGGCCGCCGCCGTGCCGGGGATCGTCACCCGCCAGGCGGGGGCCCGCAAGCTCCTCCCGTAGGCGGCCCGTCCGCGCGCACGACGCCGCCCCGGTCGGTCCGCCGGCCGGGGTGGCGTCGTCGTTTCCGCCGGGCGCCGAGCCCATTGGGGGGTTGGGCGGGCCGGGCGCGTGAGTTAAGCTCTCGTCGACGCATCGAATCGTTTCAATCGGTCTCCGCGGGGTCCGCTCATCTCCGCGGACGGGCCGGCCGGCTGAGCGATCCGGGCGCACCGATGCCCGCCGAGGGCAAGCCCCGCCTGCTCCGGGTGGCGGTACCGGCGGGCACGACAACTGTCGTGTCTCCGTACCCCCTCAAGGAGTTTCTCCATGGCCTCCAGACGACTTCGGGTCGCCTTGATCGCCGGCGCCAGCGCGGCGGTCGTCGCCGCCGGCCTCCTGACCGCGACGGTGGCCCAGGCCGCCACGGCCTGCCGGGTCACCTATGCGGTCACCAACCAGTGGCAGGGCGGCTTCGGCGCCAGCGTCACCATCAACAACCTCGGCGACCCGGTGGACGGTTGGCGGCTCGCCTGGTCGTACTCGGCCGGCCAGGCGGTCACCCAGATGTGGAACGCCACGTACACGCAGGCCGGCAGCCAGGTGACGGCGACCAACGTCGGCTACAACGGCAGCCTCCCGACCAACGGCTCGGCGACGTTCGGCTTCAACGGCACGTCGAACGCCACCAACCCGGCGCCGTCGGCGTTCACCCTCAACGGCGTCGCCTGCACCGGCGAGCCCGGGACCACCCCGACCAGCTCCGGAAACACGCCCGGCCCCGGGACGACGACGCAGGCCCCGCCGCCGCCCCCGCCGCCCCCGCCGCCGCCGGCGGGCTCGTGTGGCTCCGGGTCGTTCAACGCCGAGGTGACGGGCAGCGGCACGTACGTCGCCCGCAACGGCACCCGGCAGGTGTACTCGGGCGGTAACTACCTGCAGGCGATGCAGGCGGCGGTGGACAGCCTGACCGCCGGCCGGTCGTCGAAGCAGTCGGTGGTCGTGCGCAGCTCGGGCTCGATCAGCGCCGGCTCGCGGCTGTCGCTGGCCAGCAACACGATTCTGGACGTGTGCGGCACGATCAACGTGACCGGCTCCGGAACGGGCGACATGGCCCCGGTCTACGCCCGTGGGGCGAGCAACATCGACGTGCGGTACCTGCGCCTGACGGGCGTGCCGCGGTACGGCATCTTCATGCGCGACGTCAACAACCTGACCCTCGGCCAGATCGACATGCGACTGTCCAGCGGGCTTGGCGTGCGGATCGACAACCACGGCACCAGCAACCGGGCGAACAAGGTGCGCAACATCCGCATCGACAACGTGTTCGTCTCGGGCAGCAGCTCCCACGCTGTGGAGACCTACGGCGTGGACGGCATCACGATCGGCACCGTCACCGCCCGCAACGTCGGTGAGTCCGGGCTGCTGCTCAACGACACGGTCAACGCGACAGTCGGCACGGTGGACGCGCAGAACGCCGGCGCCGGCACCGGGTACGCGGCGTTCCGGATGGCCAACCGCAACGGGCGGATCGGCTCCAGCTACCCGGTGAACATCCGGGTGGGCAACGTGATCGCCAGCGGCGGTGGCCGCGGCATCTTCTGCGTGTCGGAGAGCGGCGGGGCGGTCGTCGACAGGTTCACGATCTCCAACACCGGCAACAACTCGGTGCTGCTCGAGAACTGCCACAACGTGACGCTGGCCGGCCAGTCCGGCACGATCACCGGCGGCGGCGAGGTGCGGATCGCCGCGCGGACGGAGTTCGCCGCGTCGTCGAACAACACGTTCCAGAACATGACGGTGAGCGGGACGAACATCCGGCTGTCGCCGTGCGGCACGAACAACGTGATCCGCAACGTGACCCGGGTCAACTCGACGCTGACGTGGTGCTGACCAGCCCGGCCGCGACCCGCTGACGATCGTGAGGGATCCGTGGGGACCAGACCCCACGGATCCCTCACGATCCCCCGAAGCTGGACGCGGGCACGCCGGGCCTGCGACCCGCGTGTCGATCTTGGTCCCGTGACCCCCCGAAAAGGTGGCCGGGGGACCCAGATCTGGGTGGTGGTGGCGGCGGGGGAGGGACTCGGGGCGGACGGGGGTGGCGTCCGGGCGGGGACGTATGCCTCGGGGCATAGGCGCGGATGGGGTCCGTGCTCCGATGTGTGGCGGGCCGGCGTCCGGCAGCGTGGGCGGCGTGATCGAGATTCGCGGACTGACGAAACGGTACGGCCGCACCGTGGCGGTGGACGACCTTTCCTTCCGGGCCCGCCCGGGCGCCGTCACCGGGTTCCTGGGCCCGAACGGCGCGGGCAAGACCACCACCATGCGGGCCGTGCTCGGGCTGGCCACGCCGACCAGCGGCGAGGCGCTGGTCAACGGCCAGCCGTATCGCAGGCTGCGCCAACCCATGTACGAGGTCGGCGCCCTCCTGGACGCCGGGGCCGTCGACGGGACCCGCAGCGCGCTGATGCACCTGCGCTGGCTGGCCCGCACCAATCGGATCGGGCGGGCGCGGGTCGAGGCGGTCCTGGCGCAGGTGGGCCTGACGGCTGTGGCGGGCAAGCGGGTCGGCGGTTTCTCGCTGGGCATGAAGCAGCGCCTGGGGATCGCCGCGGCGCTGCTCGGCGACCCGGCTGTAATGATCTTCGATGAGCCGGTCAACGGGCTCGACCCGGACGGCATCCGCTGGATCCGGGAGCTGCTCCGGTCGCTGGCCGCGCAGGGCCGGACTGTCCTGCTCTCCAGCCACCTGATGAGCGAGATGGCGCTGACAGCCGACCGCCTCATCATCATCGGCCAGGGCCGGCTGATCGCCGACACGTCGGTGGGGGAGCTCGCCGAGCAGTTCAACCGGGGCGTCCTGGTGCGCTCGCCCCGGCCCACCGAGCTGACCGCCGTGCTGACGGGCGCCGGCGCGACGGTGGTGGCCGAGCCCGGCGGAGCGCTCGCGGTCACCGGCCTCGGCCCGGCGCAGATCGGCGACCTCGCCGCCGCGCACGGGATCGCCGTGCACGAGGCGACGCCGCGCAGCGCGTCACTGGAGGAGGCGTACCTCGCGCTCACCGCGAGCAGCGTGACGTACGCCGCCGGGGGCGGCGGTGGGCCGCGATGACCGGCGCCCTCGCCGCCGAGTGGCTGAAGGTGCGCTCGGTCCGGTCCACGTATGTCGCCGTGGCCGTCGCCGCCGCCACGGTGCTGCTCGGCGTCCTGTTCGTCCTGTACGCCGGGAGCGTCTGGGACGCCCGCCCGCCGGACCGGCAGCCGGAGTTCCGGGCCGCCCGCCCGGAGCAGGGCTTCCTGCCCGTCGTCCAGCTCAGCCTGGCCGTGTTGGGCGTGCTGGCCATCACCTCGGAGTACGCGACCGGCATGCTGCGCACCAGCCTCACCGCGGTGCCCCGCTGGCGTACCGTGCTCGCCGCGAAGGCGGTCGTCGTCGCGGGCGTGGCGCTGGTGGTGGCGTCGGCGGTCCTGGTCGGCACGTTCGCCGCCGGCCGCCTCGCCGCCGGCGACCGGACCATGGGGTTCAACACCGCGCCCGTCGCCGACGAGCTGCCGCTGCTACTCGCCTCCATCGCCTCGGTGGTCGTCATGGCGTTGCTGGGCCTCGGGTTCGGCGCGGTGTGCCGGTCCGCGGCCGCCGCGGTCACGGCGGTCGTGGGGGTGCGGTTCCTGGTGCCGGTCGTCGCGACGCTGCTGCCGCCGCCGTGGGGCGCGCGGCTGGCCGGGGTGCAGCTGCAGGACCTGCCGGCCACCATCGCCGGCGTCGAGACCACCGGCGGCGGCGAGCCGGCCGTGGGCCTGGTCCTGCTCGTCGGGTACGCCGCAGTGCCGCTCGGCGTGGCGGCCGTCCTCGGCCCGCGGACGGAGGCCTGACCATGGTGGATCTGCTCGCCGCCGAGTGGCTGAAGGTGCGGTCCGCCCGGTCGACCCGCCGGGTGGCGATCGCGGTGGCCACTGTCGTCGGCCTGATGGCGCTGCTCGCCTGGTACGTCGCCCGCCTGTACGACCGGGTGCGGGCCGACAGCGGAGGGCGCGCCGAGGTGTCCTCGCCGGCCGAGCTGGCGGCCTGGCTCACCGCGCTGTGCCTGGCGGTCCTCGGCGTCCGGACGATCACGTCGGAGTTCGCCACCGGCATGATCCGGACGAGCCTGACGGTGGCCCCCCGGCCGGGCGCGCTCCTCCTGGCCAAAGCCGCCGTCGTGGGCGGGATCGCGCTGGTGACGGGGCAGCTCGTCACGTTCGGCACGGCGCTGGTGAGCCGCGGGATCGTCGGCGACCGGCCGCTGGGCTTCAACGCCGAGCCGCTGTCCGCCGAGGTGCCGGTGCTGCTCGCGGCGGGGCTGTCCGTGCTGATGTTCGCGGTGGTCGGGGTCGGCCTCGGCGCGGTCCTGCGGTCGTCCGCCGGCGCCATCGCCACCCTCTGCATGCTCTGGTACGTGCTGCCGATCATCACGATCAACCTGCCGGCCCCGTGGAGCGCGCGGGTCTCGTCCGTCATGCTCCAGGAGCTGCCGAGGCAGCTCGCCGGGGCGGCGACCGCCGACGGCCTGCTCTCACCGCTCGGCGCGCTCGCGGGCATGGTGGCGTACGCGGCACTGCCGCTGCTGGCGGGCGCGGTGCTGATGCGCCGGCGGGAGCCGTGAGCGCCGGCAGCGGCGCCGCGCCGGCAGCACGCCACCGGCTACCGGGCGGCGGTCACCAGACCGGTCTCGTACGCGATGACCACGAGCTGGGCACGGTCCCGCGCGCCGAGCTTGGCCAGGAGCCGGCCGACGTGGGTCTTGACGGTGCCCAGGCCGAGGTGCAGGTGCTGCGCGATCTCGGTGTTGGACAGCCCGCGGGCGATCAGCGTGAGCACCTCCCGCTCGCGGTCGGTGACCCCGTCGAGGGTGCGGGCGAGCGGCCGGGCGGGCTGCGCCAGCCGGGTGAACTCGGCGATCAGCCGGCGGGTGACGGCGGGCGCCAGCAGCGCGTCCCCGGCGGCGAGCACCCGGATGCCGGCCAGCAGGTCCGCCGGCGGGACGTCCTTGAGCAGGAAGCCGCTGGCGCCGGCGCGCAACCCGGCGTAGACGTACTGGTCCAGGTCGAACATGGTCAGGATCAGCACCCGGACGGCCGGGGTCTCGGCCGCGGCGCAGATCTGCCGGGTTGCCTCGATGCCGTCCATTCCGGGCATCCGGACGTCCATCAGTACGACGTCGGGGCGGTCCCGCCGGGCCAGCTCGACCGCCTGCGCCCCGGTGCCCGCCTCGCCGACGACGGTGAGGTCGCCGGCGCTCTCCACGAGCACCCGGAAGCTGCCGCGCAGCAGGGCCTGGTCGTCGGCGATCAGCACCCGGATCGGTCGGTCGGTCACGTCAGCTCCCCGGTGGCGTGGTACGGCAGTCGGGCCCGGATCCGGAACCCGCCCGCGGGATCCGGCCCAGCGGCGAACGTCCCGCCGTACATCATCACCCGCTCGCGCATGCCGATCAGGCCGTGTCCTTCGCCGGGCGGCGGCTGGCCGGCGGGCCCGTCGTCGGCGACCTCGACGGTCACCGTGTCGCCGTCGGCGGCGACCGCGACCCGGCACCGGGCCGGCGCCGCGTGCTTCACCGCGTTGGTGAGCCCCTCCTGCACGATCCGGTAGACGGCCAGCTCCACGCCGGCCGGCAACCCGTCGGCCCCGCGGACGTCGAGGTCCACCGCCACCCCGAGCTCGGCCGCGCGCGCCGCCAGCGCGGGCAGCCCGGCCATGCCCGGCGCCGGGCCGAGGTCGGGGACGCCGGCGACGTCCGCCCCCCGGCGCAGGGCGCCGAGCAGGTGGCGCATCTCGGCGAGGGCGTCCCGGCCGGTGGTCTCGATGACGCGCAGCGCGTTGGGCACCTCCGCCGGCCGGGTCTGCAGGACGTGGCGCGCGACCGCGGCCTGCACCGTGATGAGCCCCATGCTGTGGGCGACGATGTCGTGTAGCTCGCGGGCGATGCGGAGGCGCTCCTCGGTGACGGCCGCGGCGGCGCGCTGCCGGGCGGAGCGTTCGGCGTAGGCGCGCCTGTCCCGCACGGCGCGGCCGACCGTCCAGACGCCGGCCAGCACGGTGGCGCCCACGAGGAACGGACCGACGTGGTCACGCCACGGCGGCGGGACGCCGACGACGGCCGACGCGACGACCCCGAAGGCGGCGATCGTGCCGACGACGGGCAGGCGCAGCCACGGGTACGCGGGGGCGGTGAGCGCCAGCGGGTAGACCGCGTAGGCCGCCGCGGCGAACGAGTCCGCGGCGACGCCCCGCGCGGTTGCCGCGACCGTGGCGGTGAGGACGACACCGAAGACGGGCCCGGGGGCCAGCCGCCGGGCGGCGAGCGGCAGGCTCATCCCGAAGATCAGCAGGTACGGCAGCCAGCCGGCCGGTTCGGCGGCCGGCCGCCAGCGGGTGAGCAGGACGACGGCGAACGCCGCGGCCACCGCGCAGTCGACCAGGATCAGCTGGCCCGGGCGCAGCGGCCGGCCCAGCGGCGGACGGGACGCGGAGTCGGCCACCCGTAGACGGTAGCCAGCCCGGCCGGCCCGCGCGTCCGCCCCACGGCCGTCGGCCCGGGGGCGGAGGAGGCGATGCCGGACTATTTACACGACTTCTGCTAAGCCATAGAGTTTGCTCAACCAATCGAGGATGGACGATGTGAAGCGCACCGCCCGGGACGTCCGGCTCGGCAACCGGTTCGAAATCCTCCGCCGGCTCTACCGCACGCAACGGGTCTCCCGGCACGAGGTGGCCGCCGACACCGGCCTCAGTTTCGCCACGGTCTCCAACACGGTCGGCGAGCTGCTCGACCTCGGTCTGCTGGCGGAGGCGGGGTTCGCCGACTCGGGTGGCGGCCGGCCGCGCGCTCTCGTCGCGGTCAACGCCGGCAGGGGCACGCTGGTCGGCGTCGACGTCGCGGAGACGTACATCCATGTCGATGTCTTTGACCTTGCCCTGCGCACGCTGGCCAGCGTGGAGCACGCGCTGCACCCGGAGGAGAACCAGCCCGACGATGTCGTCGGGCACGTGGCCGCCGCCGTCGAGGCGGCGCTGCGCGACGCGGGCGGCGGCGACGTGCTGGGCATCGGCGTCAGCCTGCCGGGGCAGATCGAACGCGCCGGCGGTGTGTCCGTCTTCGCCCCGAACTGGAACTGGCACGACGTGCCGCTGGGCGCCGCGCTGACCGCCCGCCTGGAGCTTCCCCTGTACGTCGACAACCCGCTGAAAGCCAGCACGGTGGCGGAGCTGTGGTTCGGGGCGGGCCGCGAGGTCGACGACCTGATCGTCGTGACCCTGGGCACCGGGGTGGGGGCGGGCCTGGCCATCGGCGGCTCCGTCTACCGGGGCGTCACCAACAGCGCGGGGGAGTGGGGCCACACCACCCTCGTGCTCGACGGGCGGCTCTGCCGGTGCGGCAACCACGGCTGCGTCGAGGCGTACGTCGGTGGGGCCGGCATCATGCAGACCCTGCGCGACCTGACGCCCGGCAGCCCGTTGCTGCACCACGACGATCAGACCGCGACGATCGAGGACCTGGCCCGGGCGGCCGACAGGGACGACCCGGTCGCCGCCAAGACCCTCGCGGAGACCGGCCGCTACCTGGGCGCCGGCATCGCCGACCTGGTCAACATCATGAATCCGGAGGTCGTGGTGCTGGGCGGTTGGGTCACCGACCGGCTCGGCGGGCACCTGCTGCCCGAGGTGCGCGCCGTGGTGTCCCGGCAGGCCTTGCGCCGGCCGGGCCAGGCGGCCTCGCTCCAGCTGTGCGGCATCCCGGGCAACCCGGTCAGCCTGGGCGCGGCGACCCTCGCCCTCGAAGGCTTCCTCACAGGCGTCGACGCGGTCGACACGCGGCACGCGTACGGCACCACCACCCCCCGTCACCCCCACCCCTGGAAGGAACCCCCATGTCCCCTCCCCGGTTCCGGCACCGCCGCGCCGCCCTGGCCGTCGCGGGCCTGACCCTGGCCGCCGCCGGTGGCGTCGCGGTCGCCGTGTCCCCGGCCTCGGCGGCCACGACGGTGACCGTCGGGTCCACCCCCCGGCAGACGATCGCCAACTTCGGCTCGTCCGGCGCCTGGTGGGTCAACGACCTGACCCGCTTCACGACGGCGAACCAGCAACGCGTCGCCGAGCTGCTGTTCAGTCCGAGCGGGCTCCACCTGTCGGCCTACCGCTACAACATCGGCGGCGGGGGGACCGGCGTGCGTGCCGGGGACCGGGCACCGCAGACCCTGCTGACCTCGCCGGGCAACTACAACTGGAGCCGCGACCCGGGCGGCACGGCCTTCCTGCGCTACGCCGACCAGCACGGCGTGCCGGACATCGTCGGCTTCGTCAACAGCGCGCCGGCCGTGTGGACCACCAACGGGCGCAGCTGCGGCGGCCACCTGCGGGCGGGCACCGAGCAGGCGTTCGCCGGCTACC
>DASQDS010000498.1:0-2494 GCA_035634075.1 Pilimelia sp.
CAAGCGCGTGGAGGCCCTGGTTTCCTTGATGTCGTGTGGATCAAGGGCGGGTGGGTCAGGGGCGGGTGGGTCAGGGGCGGGCGGCGGCCAGGCCGAGGGAGGTCGGGGCCACGCCGGGGAAGACGTCCGCGAGGCTGCCGAAGCCGCACCGCTGCTGCAGGATCTCGCCGATCACCGCCCGGTAGTCGGTGACGGCCGCCAGGTCGCCGGCGACCAGCTGCGCCGGGGCCAGGCCGGGCCAGGTGCCGTAGACCTTGCCGCCGCGCACTCCGCCGCCCATCAGCAGCATCGCGTTGCCATGGCCGTGGTCGGTACCCCGGGATCCGTTCTCCTGCACGCGCCGGCCGAACTCGCTGACCGTCACCACCGTCACCGCGGCCATCCCGGCCGGGCCGAGGTCCGCGGCGAAGGCGGCCAGCGCCGACGCGGTCGAGGCGAGGTTGTCGAACATCCGCTGGCCCTGCACCGCCGTACCCAGCCCTTCGTGCATGTCCCAGTCGCCCGAGTCCACGGCCGCGGCGATCAGGCCCACGTCGCTCTTGATCAGGCGGGCCACGTCGCGCAGCGCGGCGCCGAGCGGGGTGGCCGGGTACACCGCGCCGGCCGCCGGCACGTACGCGCCCGTCGCCCGCACCGCGGCGGTTGCCGACAGAGCCGAGTCGGCGGCTCGGGCCGGGCCGGCGAGCACGTCGGGGGCGCCCGCGTACAGGTTGCGCAGCGCTGCCGCCATCGGCTTGCCCTTGCCGTCGCCGGCCAGGGTGAAACCGTCGATCGAGGCCATCGAGACGTCCGCCGTGGGCCCGGCCAGCAACCGCGACGGCATCGCGTTGCCCAGCGCCACTCCGGCGAGCGGAGCCGCCGCACCGGCCACGCCCAGCATCCGGTCCAGCCAGCCGGTGCGCAGCGACGTGCCCGGCGCCGCCCGCTCCAGCTCCTCCATGGCGGCGAAGTGCGACCGGGTGGGGTCGGACTGGCCGACGGCGTGCACCGCGGCCAGATTGCCGCCCTGCCACATCGGCAGCAGCGGGGCCAGCGCCGGGTGCAGGCCGAACATGGCGTCCCCGGCGATCACCTGGCTCTTCGGCAGGGCGAGGTTCGGCCGGGCCCGGTAGTACGCCGGGTCGCCGATCGGCGCCACCGCGGACAGGCCGTCGAAGCCGCCGTGCAGCGACAGCACCACCAGCGTGTCGCCGGTGTACGCCTCGGCGGCGAACGCCAGCCGGGTCGACAGCCCTTCACCGGCCAGGCCGGCCAGGGCGCCGGCCGCACCGGCGCCCAACGCCCGGCCGAGCACGCCGCGGCGGCTGAGCATGCTCCTGGTAGCGCGTTCGTTCTCGTCACAACCGAAAGTCTGGGCGGTCACACGCATCACCGAATCTGAAAGTAGGGCGAGTCGAGGACAAGGGCGATCAGGTACGGCAGGTGCCCGTTGACCGCGGTGTCCGTGGCGGTCAGGGCGCTGGTCGGCGTCTTACCGGCGATGGCGGTCACCGCGGCGACGTGCTCGGGGCGCATCGCCGTGCCGAGCAGGCGCTGGGCGAGCGCGTCGACGAGGGCCCCGTACGTCGCGGGGCGGACCGGCACCAGCGAGGTCAGCATATTCTTCGGCCGGGTCAGTTGGCGGGGATACCAGCCGGCTGCCAGGTTCAGGTGGCTGTTGCAGCGCATCAGGAACGCGGACGGGGACGCCCAGGCGGCCGCCACGTCGGGGAAGCCGTTCGGCGGGCTCCACCGCATCGGTGCGTTCCCGGCCGACACGAGCCCGTTGTACAGGGCGTCGAGCGCTGCGGTGCCGGACGCCTCGGGACCGAGGCCGAGGGTGCGTACGGTGGCGACCAGGTCCTCGAACGGGGTCCGGACCTTCGCGCCGATGGCGGCGTTGAACTCGTCCGAGGTGAACAGGGCACGCAGCACCGGCGCGATCGCGGTGTCGTTGTCCACGTACACCTTCGCCAGCTTGGCGACCAGGGTGGCCGGCGCCTCGTCCGCGACGAAGCGCACGCACAGCTTGGTGGCGATCCGGTGCGCGGTGGCCGGGTGACCCGCCAGGTAGTCGACGAAGGCCAGGGCGGCGGCCTCGCCGCCCGCGGCGGTGCCGTTGTGGTGGCTGAAGCCGAGGATGCGCACCGGGCCGGTGGCGTGCTTTGCCCCGACGTAGGCGTAGCCGCCGGCGGCGTTGACGGTGAGGCCGGTCAGCAGCCGGGCGGCGTGCTGCACGTCGGCCTCGGTGTAGATCATGCCGACGGTGTGCAGCTCCATCAGCTCGCGGGCGTAGTTCTCGTTCGGGTGCGCCTTGGTGGACGACCGGTTGTCCAGGTAGGTCAGCATCGCCGGGTGCCGCGCCGACGCCCTGAGCATGTCGGCGAACCGGCCGAACGCGTGCTTGCGGGTCACCTGGGCGTCGTAGTCGGCCCGGCTGTCCCAGACGCCGCTGGACGGCGCGGCGACGTGCAGGTGGTTCGCCCAGAAGCCGGCGGTCATCTCGAACAGCTGC
>DASQDS010000499.1:0-12569 GCA_035634075.1 Pilimelia sp.
CCTGGCGGTAGAGCTCGCCGAGGATGTACTGCTCGGTGAAGTTCTTGGTCCCGATCCGGATCGGAGCGTCGCCACGACCGTCGGGGGCCGCGCCCGCGCTGCCGGCGGGCTCGCGTTCGTCGCCCCCGCAGGCGGCGAGCACGACGGTGGCGCCCGCGGCGCCGGCACCCAGCAACAGCGCCCGCCGACTGGGGTGGCTCGGATCGGTCACCGGCAACTCGTCGCTCATCAAGATCCTCCCTGTCAACACAGCACCCCCCGACCCGACGGGTCGAAGGTCACGACAGTAGACACGACGGCACCGGGGTTCCGGTTCAACCGTTACGCCCGGACGATGTAGGCGCCTGCCATTTTGATGGGGATGCCGGTCAGGCTCCGCTTCGCGGGACCGCGCAGGATGACCCCGTCGGCGCCGTTGAACTGCGCCTTGTGCCGGGGGCAGGTGACCACCCCGGTCGTGTCGGGCGGGTTGACCGGCACGCCGTTGTGCGGGCAGCGCGCGTCGAACGCCTTGTAGACGCCGGGCGTTGGCTGCACGACCAGCACCTTGCCCTGCTCGACGACGACCCCGCCGCCGAGCGGCACGTGCGTGGCCAGGGTCAGCGCCTGCGGCGGTACCTGGTGCGGCGTGGCGTCGGGCCCGGCGGACTGGCTGCCGGCAGACGTGCCGGGCGAACCGGGGCCGTCTGCCGCGCCGTCCGGCGCCGCCGGGCGCCCCGCCCCGTCGTCCGGCTCGTCGGAGCCGCAGCCGGCGAGGGCGGTGGCGGCCACGCCGGCCATCCCGAGCAGGAAGCCGCGGCGGCCGAACGGGCACTGCCCGACCCCGGCATGCTGGTCCGCCAGGGCAGCCGGCTCCCTACCGACGGACGGCTCGGTGCAGGGCTCGACGACGGCGTCAACCTCGGCCATGCGGCCTCCTCCCGTGTTTCGTGGGGGAAGCCCCCACGCGCCACGCCGGTTCCCGGGCGCCGCCCGCGCGCGGGCAGGCGGGCCCACCACGCGCACCGTGGAAACGCTCCCACCGGCCGGATACCCGGACAGTCTAATCAGATCAATCGATGCCCGCACCGGTTCGGCGCCCCTCGCCGGGCGGCAGCAATGCCCTTGCCCCGGCCGCGTTCCGTCGGTGGAATGGGTGCGTGCCCGCCGCGAGTCACGTCAAGACCAACCGCCAGCACTGGGACGAGGACCTGTCCGGCTGTTTCGGCGAACGCGCCCGGGATTACTGGGCGGCCGACGAGCCGTTCTGGGGGCTCTGGAAGGTCCCGCAGGCCGACCTGCCGGTGCTGCCGGCGGACGTGGCGGGCCTGGACGCCGTGGAACTCGGGTGCGGCACCGGCTACGTCTCCGCCTGGCTGGCCCGCCGGGGGGCCCGGCCCATCGGCCTGGACAACTCCGCCGCCCAGCTCGCCACGGCGCGGGCGATGCAGGCGGAGTTCGACCTGTCGTTCCCGCTGATCCACGGGGACGCGGAGCGCACACCGCTGCGCGCCGGCTGCACCGACCTGGTGATCAACGAGTACGGCGCGGCGATCTGGTGCGACCCGTACCGCTGGATCCCGGAGGCGGCCCGGCTGCTGCGGCCCGGCGGCAGGCTGATCTTCATGGGCGGCTCGACGCAGCTCATGCTGTGCCTGCCGGACGCGGGCCCGGCCATGGACCACCTCGTCCGCGACCTCTTCGGCCTGCACCGGCTGACCTGGCCGGACGGCCCCGGCGTGGAGTTCTACCTGCCGCACGGCGAGCGCATCCGCCTGCTGCGCTCCTGCGGCTTCGTCGTGGAGGACCTCATCGAGGTGCAGGCACCGGAAGCCGCCACCGGGGACTACACCGACATCGTCCCGGCCCAGTGGGCGCGTCGCTGGCCGGCCGAGGAGGTCTGGTTCGCGCGCCTGACCTAGGGCCTGTGCGTCAGGTGCGCTGCCGCGGCCGGCGGCCGTTCGCCTTGGCGGCCCGGGAGGTCGCCGCGCTGCGGGTCCCGGCCGCCGGCGGGCCGCCGGTCAGGCCGAGCGCCTGGCGCAGGTACTGCCCGGTGTGGCTCTCCGCGACCTCGGCGACCTCCTCCGGCGTGCCCGTCGCCACCACCGTGCCGCCCTTGTGGCCACCCTCGGGGCCCATGTCGATGATCCAGTCGGCCGTCTTGATGACGTCCAGGTTGTGCTCGATCACCACCACGGTGTTGCCCTTGTCGACGAGGCCCTCCAGCACCTTCAGCAGCTTGCGGATGTCCTCGAAGTGCAGGCCGGTGGTCGGCTCGTCGAGCACGTAGACCGTCCGGCCGGTCGAGCGCTTCTGCAGCTCGGAGGCCAGCTTGACGCGCTGCGCCTCGCCCCCGGAGAGGGTCGGCGCCGGCTGCCCCAGCCGCACGTAGCCCAGCCCCACGTCGACCAGCGTCTTCAGGTGCCGGTGGATCGCCGGGATGGCCTCGAAGAAGGCGGCACCCTCCTCGATCGGCATCTCCAGCACCTCGGAGATCGTCCGGCCCTTGTAGTGCACCTCGAGCGTCTCCCGGTTGTACCGGGCGCCCTTGCACACCTCGCACGGGACGTAGACGTCCGGGAGGAAGTTCATCTCGATCTTGATAGTGCCGTCGCCGCAGCAGTTCTCGCAGCGGCCGCCCTTGACGTTGAACGAGAACCGGCCGGGGCCGTACCCGCGCACCTTCGCCTCGGTGGTCTCGGCGAACAGCCGCCGGATGTGGTCGAAGACGCCCGTGTACGTCGCCGGGTTGGACCGGGGGGTGCGGCCGATCGGCGACTGGTCCACACCGACGACCTTGTCGACCTGGTCGAGGCCCGCGATCCGGGTGTGCCGGCCGGGCACCAGCCGGGCGCCGTTGACCTGGTTGGCCAGCACCGCGTACAGGATGTCGTTGACCAGCGTCGACTTGCCCGAACCGCTCACCCCGGTGACCGCCACGAACTGGCCGAGCGGGATGCCGACCGTCAGGTTGCGCAGGTTGTGCTCCCGCGCGCCCTCCACCACCAGCTCCCGGCCCGGGGTCGGCGGCCGCCGGATGACCGGCGTCGGAATGGCGCGGCGCCCCGAGAGGTACGCGCCGGTGACCGACTCCTCGTTGGCCAGCAGGCCGGCCACCGAGCCGCTGTGCACGATGCGGCCGCCGTGCTCGCCGGCGCCGGGACCGATGTCGACGATCCAGTCGGCCGTGCGGATGGTGTCCTCGTCGTGCTCGACGACGATCAGCGTGTTGCCGAGTTTCTTCAGCCGGGTCAGCGTCTCGATCAGGCGGTGGTTGTCCCGCTGGTGCAGGCCGATCGAGGGCTCGTCCAGCACGTACAGGACGCCGACCAGCCCCGAGCCGATCTGGGTGGCCAGCCGGATGCGCTGCGCCTCGCCGCCGGACAGCGTGCCGGCGCCCCGGTCGAGGGAGAGGTAGTCCAGGCCCACGTCCACCAGGAAGCGCAGCCGGGCGTTGATCTCCTTGAGCACCCGCTCCGCGATCATCTTCTGCCGGTCGGTCAGCTCCATCGCGCCGAGCAGGTCGGCGCAGTCGCCCACCGACAGGCCGCAGACCTCGGCGATGTTCTTCCCGTGCAGGGTGACCGCGAGCACCTCGGGCTTGAGCCGCGCGCCGCCGCAGGCGGCGCAGGGGACGTCCCGCATGTAGCCCTCGTACCTGTCGCGGGACCAGTCCGAATCCGTGTCCGAGTGCCGCCGCTCGATCCACTGCACGACGCCCTCGAACCCCGTGTAGTACGACCGCTCCCGACCGTACTTGTTGCGGTAGCGGACGTGCACCTGGTCCTCGGAGCCGTGCAGGATCGTCTTCTGCGCCCGGGAGGGCAGCTTGCGCCACGGGGTGTCGAGGTTGAAGTGCTGCGCGTCACCGAGCGCCTCGAGCAGGCGCAGGAAATACTCCAGCGTGTGGCCGGTGGCCCACGGCTGGATCGCGCCCTCGCGCAGGGTGCGCTCCGGATCCGGGATGACCAGCTCCGGGTCGACCTCCTTCTTGGTGCCCAGGCCGGTGCACTCCGGGCAGGCCCCGTACGGCGAGTTGAAGGAGAAGACCCGCGGCTCGAGATCCTCGATCGCGAGGGGGTGGTCGTTCGGGCACGCGAGGTGCTCCGAGTAGCGCCGCTCGCGGTGCGGGTCGTCCTCCGGCAGGTCGACGACGTCGAGCAGGACGATGCCGGCGGCCAGCGTCAGGGCGGCCTCCACCGAGTCGGTGAGCCGGCGCCGGGCGCTCTGCTTCACGCTGAGCCGGTCGACCACCACCTCGATGGTGTGCTTCTCCTGCTTCTTCAGCTTCGGCGCGTCGGTCAGCGCGTGCACCACGCCGTCGACCCGGGCCCGCGCGTACCCCTTGGACTGCAGCTCGGCGAACAGATCGACGTACTCCCCCTTGCGGCCGCGCACGACCGGCGCCAGCACCATGAACTTGGTGCCCTCCGGCATCGCGAGCACGCGGTCGACGATCTGCTGGGGGCTCTGCCGGGAGATCCGCTCGCCACAGGTCGGGCAGTGCGGCTCCCCCGCCCGGGCGAAGAGCAGGCGAAGGTAGTCGTACACCTCCGTGATCGTGCCGACGGTGGACCTCGGGTTGCGCGAGGTCGACTTCTGGTCGATCGACACGGCCGGCGACAGGCCCTCGATGAAGTCGACGTCGGGCTGGGCCATCTGCCCCAGGAACTGCCGGGCGTACGACGACAGCGACTCGACGTACCGCCGCTGGCCCTCGGCGAAGATGGTGTCGAAGGCCAGGCTCGACTTGCCCGAGCCGGACAGCCCGGTGAAGACGATCATCGAGTCGCGGGGCAGGTCGAGGCTCACGTCACGCAGGTTGTGCTCCCGCGCCCCGCGGATGATCAATCGCTCGGCCACCAGTCCCGCCCTCGTGCAGAATCGAACCCGCCAACGCCGGGGCAACTGTAGCCGCGGCCACCGACATTCTCGCCGGGCCCCAGCTCAGCCGCCCGCCCCCGGTTCACCCGTCCGGGGACGGCAGGGACGCTTCGGGTCAGCGGCGCGGGGTGCGCAGGCGCTGCTCCTTGTGGATCCGCTTCCAGCGGTCCCGCTCCTGCGCGGCCAGGCGGGCGTCGCGGCGGCGGGCCTCGTACGCCATCTCGCGCTGCAGTTTCTGCCAGCTCTCGTAGCGCCGTGGCGGCAGGTCGCCCGACTCCAGCGCCGCACGCACCGCGCAACCCGGCTCGCTGTCGTGCCGGCAGTCGGCGAACCGGCACAGTGCCACCAACTCCGACACGTCCGCGAAGGCCTGGTCCAGGCCCTCCGCCGTGTCGAGCAGGCCGACGGCGCGCACCCCCGGGGTGTCCAGCACCGCACCGCCGCCGGGCACCGGCACCAGCGCCCGGTACGTGGTCGTGTGCCGGCCCTTTCCGTCGACCCGGCGGATCGCCTGGGTACCCATCACGGCGGCCCCGGCGAGCGCGTTGACCAGCGTCGACTTGCCCGCCCCCGACGGCCCGAGCAGCGCCAGCGTGTGGCCGGCGGCGACCAGCGGGCGCAGCTCGGCGAGCCCGTCGCCGCGCTCCGCGGCCACCGCCACGACGGCCACCCCGGGCGCCGCCGCGGCGACCTCCGCGATGGCGGCGGCCGGGTCGGGCACCAGGTCGGCCTTGGTCAGCACGACCAGCGGCTGCGCCCCGGACTCCCACGCCAGCGCGAGCAGCCGTTCGATCCGGCCCACGTCCGCCGCCGGGTGCATCGGCTCCACGACGGCCGCCGCGTCGACGTTGGCGGCCAGGACCTGGCCGGTGGACGTGGCGCCGGCCGTGCGGCGGACCACGGCGGTACGCCGGGGAAGCACCGCCTCGACCGTCAGCCGGTCGTCCGGCCACCGGCGCACCACCAGCCAGTCCCCGGCGCAGGGCAGCGCCACGGGGTCGCGGGTGGCCGCGCTGAGCAGGCCGCCGGCAACGCTGGCCCGCAGGGCACCGTCGGCGGTCAGGACCGTGCACACGCCGCGGTCCACGCGCAGCGCGCGGCCCGGTCGGTGGTCGCTGTCGGAGTGCTCGCGGTACGCGGCCGCGAAGGTGGCGTCCCAGCCGAGGGACGGCATGTCGAACGTCATGTCGGAACCTTCGAGAGAGGGGTGGTGCTCGGCTACGGAGGGTGCGGGCCGTCAGGCGCCGGCGGAGGTGGGCGCGGAGTGGAGCGCGGTGGCCGGGACCGGCATGCGTACCCACCTCCCCTCAGTCGTGACTCTCAGGTTGTGACGCGTCACCGCGAACAGTAAGGGGCGCGCGGCCGGCCGGGAAGCGAATTATGGTCAGGCGGTGACTGTCGATCCGCTCGTACTCATGGCCGAGGTGGACCGGGCCACGGACCGGTTGCTGCGTACGGCCACCGGGCTCGACGGCGACGCCGCGATCGCCGCGCCGTCGCTGCTGCCCGGCTGGACCCGGGGCCACGTGCTGGCCCACCTCGCGCGCAACGCCGACGGCCTGACCAACCTGCTGACCTGGGCCCGCACCGGCGTCGTGACCCCCCAGTACGCCAGCGGTACCCAGCGGGCCGACGACATCGCCGCCGGGGCACCGCGCGGGCACGCGGCCCAGGTGGCGGACGTGCGGGAGGCGGCGGAGCGGTTCGCCGCGGCGGCGGCCGCGATGCCCCCGGCGGCCTGGGCGACGGTGCTGGACATCCCGCGCGCCCCGCAGCCGGCGGCCACGGTGGTGTGGCGGCGGCTGCGCGAAGTGGAGGTGCACCACGTGGACCTCGCCGCCGGCTACACGCCGGCGGACTGGCCGGTCGCGTTCGGGCACCGGCTGCTGCACGAGGTGGTGGCCGGCTTCGCCAAGCGGGACGACGCCCCGCCGATGGTCCTGCGGCCCGCGGACTCCGGCCACGACCTCACCCTGGGGGATCCGGCGGGCGCGCCGGTCGTGCGCGGGACGGTGTGCGCGCTGGCCGCCTGGCTGACGGGCCGCTCCGCCGGCGCCGACCTGACCGTGGCACCGCCCGGCCCGCTGCCCACGCCGCCGGCCTGGATCTGAGGCGCGGTGGCGTACACCGGAGACGTCGCCCCCGGCGGCCCGCCGGACGTGCGGGAGCTGCCGGCGCTGAGCATCACGAAGGTCTCCGTCGGCCCGATGGACAACAACGCCTACCTGCTGCGCTGCCGGGGCACCGGCGAGCAGTTGCTGATCGACGCCGCGAACGAACCGACGCGGCTGCTGGCGCTCGCCGGCGACGCCGGGCTGGCCACGGTGGTGACGACCCACCGGCACCGGGACCACTGGGTGGGGTTGGCGGAGGTGCGGGCCGCCACCGGGGCGCGGCACGTCGCGCACCCGGCCGACGCCGGGGAGCTGCCCGTGCCGGCCGACCCGGCCCGGGATGGCGACACGGTGCGGGTCGGCGCGGTCGAGCTGGCCGTGATCCACCTGGTCGGGCACACGCCGGGGTCGATCGCGCTGCTCTACCGGGACGACTCCCCCGGCGGCCTCCCGCACCTGTTCACCGGCGACTCGCTGTTCCCCGGCGGTCCGGGGCGGACGCGCAGCCCGCGGGACTTCGCCAGCCTGATGGCCGACCTGGAGGAGAAGATCTTCGCCAGGCTGCCGGACGACACGTGGTTCTACCCCGGGCACGGCCGCGACTCGACGCTCGGCGCCGAACGGGGCGCCCTCCCGCAGTGGCGCGCCCGCGGCTGGTAGGCATCCGGGGAGCCACGGTTGATACCCCGACTTCGACACCATCGCTCGGGTGACGAGACTGCGGGCCCGCCGGGCTGACGAGCCGTAACGCAGTCGGGGGCGCCCGGCGGGCGGGCCCGCGGCTGGTGGCCCCGGGCCCGCACGCCGGATCAGCGCAGGGTGAAGTCGGCGATCCGCAGGTCGCCGGCGAAAACCAGGTAGACGTCGTGCCGGCCGCGCGCGCCGGCCAGCGGCGCGCTGGTGGTCGCGTACGTGTAGACGTCCCCGGTGCTGACGACCGGCGCGGTGCCGACCAGCCGGCCGCTGACCGGGTCGTCGAGGCGCACCTCGACGGCCGCCGCCCCGGCCGCCGCCCGCGCCACCCGGGCGGTGAACGACGCCGCGCCGCGCCGCAGGTCCACATCGGTGAACCTGATCCAGGACCCGGCGGCGGGCGCACCGACCGCGTCGCCGTGGGTCTTCGTCTGGTCCACCAGCGCGACGCCGGCGTAGTCGTCGAAGTCGATCGCCCGCGTGGTCCGCCGCAGGTCACGCGCCGGGACCACCTCGCCGCGCACGCGCAGCTGCGCCCGCTGGCGGATGTCCGCCGACGAGCGGCCGACCAGAACGTCGTACGCGCTGGACTCGACCACCCACCGCCCTCGGGTCACGTCCCAGTGGGCGAGGTCGGCCACGTCCAGGGTGAGCGTCACCCGGCGGGTCTCGCCCGGCCCGAGAGTGACCTTGGCGAACTCGCGCAGCTGCCGCAGCGGCTGCTTGACCCGCGAGCGGCGCTGGTGGGTGTAGAGCTGGACAACCTCGCTGCCGGCCCGCGCGCCGGTGTTGGTGACGTCCACGCCGACGGCGACCCGCCCGCCGGCAGCGGCGGTCGGCGCGCTGAGCCGCAGGCGGTCGTACCGGAAGGAGGCGTACGACAGGCCGTGGCCGAACTCGTACAGCGGCCGGCCGCGGAAGTACTGGTACGTCCGGTCGGCCTTGATGATGTCGTACTCCAGGATGTCCGGGAGGTCCGCGGCCGACCGGTACCACGTCTGGGTCAGCCGGCCGGCCGGCTCCCGGTCGCCGAAAAGCACGTCGGCGAGCGCGTTGCCGGTTTCGGCGCCGGCGTGAGTGGTCCAGAGGATCGCCGGGACGTTCTCCTGCTCCCAGGTCAGCGTCGTGGGGTAGCTGTTCTCCACCACCACGACGGTGTTCGGGTTCACCGCCCGCACCGCCCGGATCAGCCGGTGCTGGCTCTCGCCGAGCCCCATGTCGGTGCGGTCGTGGTCCTCGCGGCCGTTGATGAACGGCATGCTGCCCACCACCACGACAGCCGCGCGGGCGCCGCGGGCGGCGGCGACGGCGCTGTCCACGCCGCTGCGGACCACCTCCCGGGTGAACCGGGCCGCCGTCGCCGCGGTGGGCGCGCCGAGGGTCAGCCGGCCGTCGGCGGCGACGGTCAGGTAGTGGTTGCCGCCCGCCCAGCTCTCGCCCATCTCGTACCCGGCGTAGCGGACCGCCACGGTGCCGTCGCCCTGGTCCTCCAGCTTGAACATCTGCTGGACGAACCAGCCGTTCGGCTGCTCCTGGTTGTTCCGGAAGCCCCCGCCGGCCCGGCCGACGTACCGGCCATTCGCGGCGTTGCGCAGGGTCAGCACGCCCTGGCCCCAGTCGAAGATGTCGAACTGTTCCGCCGGGCCCACCTCGGCCGCGACCGCGGTCAGGTCGGCGCCGGCCTCCGCCGGGCCGCCCGAGACGTACCGGCCGGTGGCGACGTCGCGCAGCGCGATCCGGTCGACGCCCTCGCTGCTGGCCACGTTCTGCGCGCCGACCCGGGCGGCGATCCCGTCGACCGGCGTGACCCGGTACGGCAGGGCGCCCGAATACCAGTCGGTGTAGAGGGTGTCCGCGAGCGGCCCGACGACCGCCACCGGCCCCGCGGCGCCGACCGCCAGCGGCCCCGCGGCGCCGGCCGCCAGCGGCAGCGCGCCGGCGGAGTTCTTCAGCAGCACCATGGCGTCCGCAGCGGTCCGCCGGGCCAGCGCCCGGTGCGCCGGGCTGTCGATCACATCCGGGGTGATGCCGCCGTACCGGCCGCCGCCCGGGTCGAACTCGCCGAGCCGGAACCGCACGCTGAGGATGTGCCGGACCGCCGTGTCGACGTCCGCGACGGTGAGCAGGCCGGTGGCCAGCGCCGTGTTGATCGCGTTGCGGGTCGGCGCCGGGTTCGTGTCGTTGGCGGTGAAGCTGTCCACGCCGGCCTTGAGGATGGCGGCGTCCGCCTCGGTCAGCGTCGGGTAGTACCGCTGCGCGCCGACCAGGTTGCCGGGCCCGCCCGCGTCGGTGACGTTGAACAGGGTGCGGTCCGTCCAGCGGCGCACCTCCGCCAGCAGGTCCGCGTTGGCCGTCATGGGCCGCCCGTTGACCAGGTTGTACGAGGTCATCACCCCGGTCGCGGCGTCCGCGGCGATGGCCGGCCGGAACGCCTGGTCGTCGTACTCGCGCAGCACCCGCGGCCGCAGTTGCGACGAGGTGGTCAGGCGGCGCACCTCGTTGTTGTTCGCCACGTAGTGCTTGAGCACCGGGGCGGTCCTGAGCTGGTCGGGGTCGTCGCCCTGCAGGCCGTGCCCGTACGCCGTGGAGATCGCCCCGGTGAGGTACGGGTCCTCCGAGTAGCCCTCCTCGTTGCGGCCCCAGCGCGGGTCGCGCAGCAGGTTGACCACCGGCGCCCAGAGTTGCAGCCCCCACAGGCCGGGGTTCAGCGCGTGGTAGCCGCGCGCCTCGTCGCCGACGACGCCGCCGACCTCCCGGATGAGCGCGGGATCCCAGGTGGACGCGAGCCCGACCGCCTGCGGGAACACCGTGCCGTTGGCGGTGACCACGGCGCCGCCCCGGGTGATGTCGGTGCTCCAGGCGACGCCGTGCAGCGCCTCCGTCCCGGTCTTGAACGCCGCGACGCCGAGCCGCGGGATGGCCGGCTGGTACTGGTGCAGCCACGCGACCTTCTCGTCCAGCGTGAGCCGGCCGAGCAGGTCCTCGACCCGGGCGGACAGGGACAGCTGGGGATCGCGGAACGGTTCGTCGGCCGCCGCGGCGGCGGGTAGGACCGGCAGCAGCGCGGCCGGCATCGCGAGCGCCAGGACGGGCGCCAGCCGCCGGACGAGCCGGCCGGCTTTCTGGATTACCACGTCGGCTCCTTGGGGGTGGGTGGGAGCGTTACTTGACCGCGCCCGCGGTGATGCCGCGGGTGAGGGTCCGTTGGAAAACAAGGAAGAACAGCACCGCGGGGATGATGCCGAGCAGGGCCGAGGCGCTGGACACGGTGGCGTCCATCAGCCGCTGGCCCTGCAGGACGCCGAGTGCGACCGACACTGTCTGGTTGTCGTTGGAGACCAGGAACACCAGCGGGAGGAAGAACTCGTTCCAGGTCCAGATGAAGAAGAACGTGAGCAGCACCGCCAGCGTGGGCCGACTGACCGGCACGACCACCCGCCACAGCACCTGCCACTTGTTCGCGCCGTCGATCCGCGCGGCCTCCAGGATGGCCGGCGGGAAGGCGGAGAGCACCGAGGAGAGCAGGTACGTGCCGAAGGCCGTCTGGATCACCGTGAAGATGATGATCACGCTCAGCCGGGTGTCGTAGATGCCGACCTGCTTGGCCATGAAGTACAGCGGGTACGCGAGCGCCTCCTGCGGCAGCGTGTTCGCCATCAGGAAGATCACCAGCACCCACCAGCGCCCGCGGATGCGGCCGATGCCCAGCGCGTAGGCGTTGAGCACCGACAGCACCACCGCCAGCACCGCGACGGAGCCGCTGATCAGCACGCTGTTGAGCAGTTTGCGGTCGTAGTCGACCCGGGTCCAGAAGCTCGTGATGCCGTCGAGATGCCAGCCCTCGGGGAAGCTGAGCGGCCCGTTGGCGGCGTACTCGGCGGGGCTCTTGAAGGCGTTGAACGTCACGATCACGAACGGGATCAGCATGACGAGTGCGAAAAGGACGAAGGCGACGAGCACCGCGTACGCCAGCGGGCCACGCCCCCTCATCTGTCCGCCTCCTCTGCGCGGGCCTGCACGCGCAGGAACACCATCGTGAGCAGGAGGATGACCGCGGCCAGCACGGTGGCGATCGCCGCACCGTAGCCGACCTGCGTCTTCTCGAAGAAGTTCTGGTACGACAGGTACGCCGGCACGGTCGTCGCCCCGCCCGGCCCGCCCCGGGTCAGCACGTAGATCGGCGCGAACACCTTCAGCGCGGCGATCGTGCACCACAGCAGCACGACGTACGTCTCCGGCCGGATCTGCGGCAGCGTCACGTGCCAGAACCGGCGCCACCAGGAGGCACCGTCGATCTCGGCCGCCTCGTACAGTTGCGGGTCGACCCGCTGCAGGCCCGCCATGAAGATCACCACGGGGTAGCCGAGCTGCACCCAGACGAGGATCACCCCGACGCTGAGCAACGCGAAGGCGGGATCACCCAGCCAGTCCCGGGCCCACGAGCCGAGCCCGCCCGCGCCGAGCAGCTCGTTGAGCGCGCCCTGGTCCGCGGCGAGGATCCAGCCCCAGACGATGCCGGCGACCGCGACCGGCAGGAGCTGCGGCAGGTAGATGCACGCGCGCAGGACGCCGGCCGCGCGCGGGCCGACGCGCTTGCCGACGAAGACGAACAGGGCCGACGCGATCACCAGGCCGATCGCCGTCGGGACGACCGCCATGGCCAGGATCAGCGCGACGTTGTGCCGGAACGACGCCCAGAACGCGGTGTCGGTGAGCAGCCGCCGGTAGTTGTCCAGCCCGGCCCAGTCCGCCGGCCCGACGCCCTGCCACCGGGTCAGGCTGATGCCGATGTTCGCCACGAACGGGACGCCGATCACCACGACGAACAGCACCAGGCCAGGGATCAGGAACGGCAGGTATCCGGCGCGGTCGCCGCGGGGTGGACCGCTCGCCGTGGCC
>DASQDS010000500.1:0-3163 GCA_035634075.1 Pilimelia sp.
GACGCGCGCGGCGCCGGCGGGCGCGGCGGGCGGCGGCCCAACCGGCCGAGGAAGCGCGCCTCGTCGTCGAGGTAGAAGGTCGGGCGCTGGTCGGCCTCGACGGAGTAGCGGTGGAACACCGGGGTGATGCCGCCCGACATCGGCGGCACGATCCACGTCCAGTCCGCCGGCACGTCGCGGCCCGCGCGGGCCTCGTTGCGGAGGTGCCGCAGGAACCGCTCCGACTCCGTGTGATGGTCGGTGATCTTGACACCGGCACGCGCGAACGACCAGAGCACCGCCCGGTTGACCTCGACGAGCGCGCGGTCCCGCCACAGCGTCGCCTCGGCGGAGGTGTCCAGGCCGAGCAGCCGGGCCACCCGGGGCAGCAGGTTGTACCGGTCCGGGTCGGCGAGGTTGCGGGCGCCGATCTCGGTGCCCATGTACCAGCCGTTGAACGGCGCGAGCGGGTAGTGGATGCCGCCGATGGTGAGCCGCATGTTGGCGATGGCGGGCACCGCGTGCCAGCGCAGGCCGAGCTCGGCGAACCAGCCGTAGTCCGGATGCGCCAGCGGCACTTCGAGGACCGCCCGTTCGGGCAGCTCGAAGAGGCGGACGCCCTCCGCCGGCGTCTCGATCGCCAGCGGCAGCACGTCGAACGCCTGGCCCTTGGCCCGCCAGCCGCGCGCCCGCATGGCCGCGGTGAACTCCAGGTAGCGGGGGTCGCCGATGAGCTGGCCGGCCTCCGTCCGGTAGCCCGCGTAGCGGATCAACTGCTCGTTCCAGATCCGGGCGTACGGCTGGCCGGGCACCGCCGGCGCGAAGATCGAGACGACGGGGCGGATGGCGCCCGGCCGGCGGTCCGGGTCCGCCTCGCCGTGCGGGTTGGCCAGCCCGCTGGCGATGTTGAGGTGCTGGACGGTGAGCGCGAAGATCTCCTCGGCACTCCGGGCCCGCCGCCGGTCGAGGACGACCAGGCTGCGCCAGTAGAGCCGGCCGATGCACCGGCTGGCGTTGCGCCAGGCCAGCTTGGCGCCGTACGAAAGCTCGTCGGTGGTGTGCACGTATGTGCCGGCCGCCGCGAGCTGCGCCCGGACCACGGCGAGCCGGGGCTCCACGGGGCCCAGCCTCGCGTTCTCGGCGTAGCACTGGCGCAGGAAGTCCACCGCCTCGCCGGCGTCGACCGGCGCCGCCGGGTCCCACGCCGGCGTCGGTGCATCTCGGTATCCGGGTACCGCCATGTCGCCTCCCGCTGGTCGCCACCTACGCCGTGGGTTGCTCGGGAATGTGGCATGCCCTGCCAGTGGGGGCAAGACGGAGGAATAGGGCAATAACGGCATTGCGGACTGGCGTGGGTATGCCGAGGGGCGCGCGACGGACAGCGTGTGCGATCCGTGGCGCGCCCCTTGACACTGACCGGTAACTAGTCCCCCGGCGTCGTCTTGGCGATCTGCATGAGGAACTCGATGTTCGTCCGCGTCTGCTTCAGCTTGTCGAGCAACAGGTCGAGCGCGGCCTGCGAGTCGAGCGAGTGCAGCACCTTGCGGAGCTTGTGGATGATCACCAGCTCGTCCGGCGCGAGGAGGATCTCCTCCTTGCGGGTCCCGGACGGGTCGATGTCGATCGCCGGGAAGACCCGCTTGTCGGCGATCTTGCGGTCGAGCTTCAGCTCGGCGTTGCCCGTGCCCTTGAACTCCTCGAAGATGACCGTGTCCATCATGGAACCGGTCTCGACCAGGGCCGTGGCGAGGATGGTCAGCGAGCCGCCATTCTCGATGTTGCGCGCCGCGCCCAGGAAGCGCTTGGGCGGGTAGAGCGCCGTCGAGTCGATACCACCGGAGAGGATCCGGCCGCTCGCCGGCGCGGCGAGGTTGTACGCCCGGCCCAGTCGGGTGATGGAGTCCAGCAGCACGACCACGTCGTGGCCCAGCTCGACCAGCCGCTTCGCCCGCTCGATGGCGAGCTCGGCGACCGTCGTGTGGTCGGCCGGCGGGCGGTCGAAGGTGGAGGCGATGACCTCACCCTTCACCGACCGCTGCATGTCGGTGACCTCTTCGGGCCGCTCGTCGACCAGGACGACCATCAGGTGGCACTCCGGGTTGTTGCGGGTGATCGCGTTGGCGATCGCCTGCAGCACCATCGTCTTGCCGGCCTTGGGCGGCGACACGATCAGCGCCCGCTGGCCCTTGCCGATCGGCATGGTCAGGTCGATGACCCGGGTGGTCAGGATGTGCGGCTCCGTCTCCAGCCGCAGGCGCTCCTGCGGGTAGAGCGGGGTCAGCTTGTAGAACTCCGGGCGGCGACGAGCCTCCTCGGGCTCCATCCCGTTCACCGTGTCCAGCCGGACCATCGGGTTGTACTTGTCGCGGCGCTGCTCGCCCTCGCGGGCGGCCCGCACGGCCCCGGTGACGGCGTCGCCGCGCCGCAGGCCGTACTTCTTGACCTGGGACATGGAGACATACACGTCGTTGGACCCGGAGAGGTAGCCGGTCGTGCGCACGAAGGCGTAGTTGTCCAGCACGTCGATGATGCCGGCCACCGGTACGAGCACGTCGTCGTCGGTCACCTGCGGCTCGCGGCCGCCGCCCCCGCCGTTGCTGTTGCTGTTGCTCTCACCACCGTCGCCGCGCTCGCCACGACCTCGCCGCCGGTCGCGGAATCGGCTCCGCCGGCTCCGCCGGCCACTGCCGTCGTCGTCGTCGTCGAGCCGGTCCGGGCCGCGGTCGGCACCCCGGTCGCCCCGGTCGGCCCGCTCGCCGCCGCGATCGCCCCGCTCGTTGCGCTCGGCCCGCTCGCCGCCGTTGCGGTCACCCCGGTCGTTCCGGTCGTTCCGGTCGTTCCGGTCGGTGCGGTCACCCCGGTCGTTCCGGTCGCCGCGGTCGTTGCGTTCCGCGCGCTCGGCCCGCTCACCGCCCCGCTCGTTGCGCTCGGCCCGCTCCGCCCGCTCGCGGCGCTCAGCCCGGTCGGGCCGCTCGTCCGCCTCACCGCGCGTGTCGGCCTGGCCCCTGGTGTCGGCCTGGCCCCTCGGCTCGGTCTGGCCGCCCTGGCGGGTACCCCGCCGCCGGGTGCGCTCCTCGGGCTCGGCCGAGGGCGCCGGCGCGATGGCCGCCGGGGGCGCGGCGACCGTGGTGGCGTCGGCGCCACGGCGCTCGCCGTCGCCGTTGTCTCGAACGTCGGCGCGTAC
>DASQDS010000501.1:0-8897 GCA_035634075.1 Pilimelia sp.
CGCCGCCGACGCGGACCTGCGCGCCGGCATGTCGACCGTGCGGGCGCTGGTCGAGGCCGGCCGCGCGGCGCGCAAGGCCAGCAACCTGCGCGTCCGGCAGCCGCTGGCGCGCGCCCTGCTGGGAGTGCCCGAGCGGCAGGCGCCGGCGCCGGAGCTGCTGGCGTACGTGGCGGAGGAGCTCAACGTCCGGGAGCTGGCGCTCCTCGACTCCGGCGCGGACGGTGCCGGCGGGGTGGTGGACTTCACGGTCAAGCCGAACTTCCGGCAGCTCGGCCGGCGGTTCGGCAACCGGACCCAGCAGGTCGCCCGGGCCGTCACGGCGGCGGATCCGGTGGCGCTGGCCACGGCGCTGCGGGACGGCGGCACGGCGACGGTGACCGTGGACGGCGAGCCGGTGCAGCTGACCGAGGAGGACGTGCTGGTCACGCAGACCCCGCGCACCGGCTGGGCGGTGCTCAGCCACCGGGACGTGACGATCGCGCTGGACACCACGATCACGCCGGAGCTGCGCCAGGCGGGCCTGGCCCGGGAGGCGATCCGGCTGGTGCAGGACGCGCGCAAGCAGGCGGACCTCGCCGTCACGGACCGGATCCACCTGGTCTGGTCGGCGCCGGCGGAGGTCGCGGACGCGATCCGGGCCCACGAGCGGGAGGTGGCCGACGCGGTGCTGGCGGTCGCGGTGTCCGAGGGCGATCCGGGCGAGGGCGCGCACGCGGACGAGGAGCTGGGCCTGCGGTACGCCGTCCGCCGCGCGTAGCCATCACTCGGGTGATCATCCGTTTTCGATGTGACCGCAGGGGGTAGCGGGAGGGCGAAAGCTGGTGCGCCGCGCCGCGGCGCCCACTGACTGGATGGAGGCGCGATGCGCAAGCGGGCGATGACGGTGCTCGGCCTGGCCGTGCTCGGTGCGGCGGCCGGTTGTACCAACGGCACGGCGACCCCGTCCCCGTCGGCCAGCGCGACGGTGACCGCCAGCGCGGCCGCGGGCGGGCCGGTCGCCGCGTGCGTGACCGGCAGTTGGCGCAGCACGGAGGCCACCGGCCGGGCGGCGGCCGTGGGCGCCAATGCGACGCTGCGCGGCGGCGCCGGGATCGGCCTGACCGTCGGCCCGAACGGCGAGGTGACGCTGGACTTCTCGGGCGCGCAGCCGGTCGACTTCACCGCCCAGGTGGCCGGGGCGGAGGTCACCGGCCGGTTCACGTACTCCGGCCGGGCCACCGGCACGGTCCGCACCGACGGGGCGGCGACCGGCACCCCGTCCGCGCCGGCCGACCCGACGGCGGGCCCGACCGCCGACCCGACGGTGGTTCCCCCGGCCGGGACGGCGAGCCCGGTGGTCACCGGCACCGCGGCGCCCACCGCGTCCGCCGGCGGCGGTGCGACCTCCGGCGTGTGGGAGCCGGTGCCCCCGGTGAACTGGGGCGACACGCGGCTGACCGTGGAGCTGACCAAGCCGGCGACCGTACGGGTGCTGGACAACCAGCCGATCGGGAACTACGTCGGCGACGGCGCCGACCGGACGGGCAACGTGGTGGACGTCGACCCGTTCCTGGGCGTGGGCACGTACGAATGCCGCGGTGACACGCTGGTCCTCGCCCCGGACGACGACAACGGCATCGCCTGGACCCTGAGCCGCGCCTGACCACCCCCAGCGTTCCCCTTCCCCGCCGATCGCGCCAAGGTCGGCGGGGAAGTGCGTGCGGTATTGACAGTCATCACAGTGTGGCGTTACGAATGGCCTCCAGGTCGATTCGTGTGTGCCCCCGTACCCCCGACTGTTAGCGCTCACATGATCGGTCCCCGCCATCGAAGAGGAGGACCCGACGTGCGTACCCACCCGGACGCCGCCGCCAGCCCTGCCGCCGTACACCCGGAACGACGCCGCCCGCGGGCGGTGCTGGCCGCCGCCGCGGCGCTCGCCCTCGCCGGCGCCGGCGCGGTCGCCCTCAACCCGCCCGCCGCCCATGCCGCCGGGCCCGCGCCGCACTACGTGATGACGGCGTTCACCAACAGCAGCGAGTCAAACATGTACGTGTACAACTCGCCCGACGCGACCAGCTTCAGCCTCGTGCGGGCCAACGCGTACACCCCGCCGTCCGGGCTGATCCGCGATCCGAGCGTCATCCGGCACACCGACGGCTTCTACTACATCGTCTACACGACCAACTGGACCGGGAACACGATCGGGTTCGCCCGCAGCGCCGACTACACGAACTGGACGTTCCTGCGGACCGTGACCGTCGGCCTCAACGGGTCCACGGGCAGCACCTGGGCGCCGGAATGGTTCAGGGACTCCGACGGCAGCGTGCACGTCGTCTTTTCCGCGTCGACCGGGGGAGTCGGGGGGCAGTTCCGGCCGTACCGGATCACCGCGACCAACACCGCGCTGTCGGCGTGGACCGCGCCCGTGCTGCTCGGCCTGCCGGCCAACTACATCGACAGCTTCCTGGTCAAGGTCGGAGGCACCTATCACAACTTCGTGAAGAACGAGACCACGAAGTACATCGAGCACGCGACCGCGACCTCGCTGACCGGCCCGTGGACATTCGTCGGCACGGGCAACTGGGCCGGCTGGGGCGCCGGCAACGAGGGGCCCGCCGTCGTCCAGCTGCCGGACGGCCGGTGGCGCATCTACTTCGACAACTACACGGGCGGGCGGTACTACTACGCCGACAGCGCCAACCTCAGCTCGTTCGGCGCCAGGGTGCTGCTGCCCGGCCTGTCCGGCGTCGCGCGCCACTTCACCGTGCTGCGGGAGAACTCGGGCGACAGCACCGCCGTGGCGGCCGGCAACTGGTCGCTGCGCTCCGTCAACTTCCCCGACCGCTACGTCCGGCACCGCGGCGGACTGGGTTACCTCGACCCGCTGACCGCCGGCAGCCCGGCGGCCGACCGCCGGGCCGCGACCTTCCGCGTGGTCCCGGGGCTGGCCAACGGCAACTGCTACTCGTTCGAGTCGGTCAGCAACCCCGGCTCGTACCTGCGGCACGTCGGCTTCCGGCTGGGCCTGTCCGCCAACAGCAACACGGCGGTGTACCGCGGCGACGCCACGTTCTGCGCCCGGGCCGGGCTGTCCGGGGGCGGCACGGTGTCGTTCGAGTCGTACAACTACCCCGGCCGCTACCTGCGGCACTACAACTACGAGCTGCGGGTCGACCCGCGCGGCACCGGCGTCTTCGCCGGCGACGCGTCGTTCACCGTCGCCGCGCCGCTGGGCTGACCGGGCCCGGACACGAGACGACCCCCGGGGCATCCACGCGCGGTGCGCGTGCGCCGGCTGGACTGGCCGGCACCCCGGGGGTCGGGTGACTGTCTCGTACTCGCCGAGCCGCCGTGCGACGTCAGCAAGCATGGAACGGCGGCTAGCGGACAGCCACCTCACATGTCCCGTTGATACTCAAAGTAGGACCACCTCCTTCCCGTGTACGCCCAAAGTACGGCGCTGCGGGGCCGGTCGACAACCGCAATTTCAGAGGTTCTCCGCGGAGATCCCCGTGCGGCACGCGATCGCCGTTCGGGGGCCGGCGCTCACGGCGAATGTCCGTTAGATGACATTTATGCCGCTATCCTAATGGCGATGGTCCGCGGAGGTCGGCCTTGGGCGAACGGATGGCTTCGGTGGGCAGGATCCTGGTGGTCGATGACGAGCCGGATTTGCGCTTCGTGTTGCGGCGCATCCTCACCCGGGCCGGGCACGAAGTCGCCGAGGCTGGCGACGGTGCCGCCGCTCTCGCCTCGGTGCACCAGTCGCAACCGGACCTGGTGGTGACCGACATGGTGATGCCTGTGATGGACGGTGCCGAACTCATCCGGATGCTGCGGGCCGACCCGGTGACCGCGGCGATCCCGGTCATGGCGGTCAGCGCGGACTGGCATCTGGCGATCGACGCCGACGCCGCGATGACCAAGCCCTACCAGCGCGCCGAACTGCTCGCAGTGGCCGATGGCCTGCTCCGGAAGGGACGTGGCGGGCGGTGAAGCGGCTGTCGTCCGGCCTGGCGGACCTGGACCTGATCCTCGGTGGTGGCCTGCTGGCGGGCTCGGTGGTGGTGCTGGCTGGGCCGCCGGGGGCGGGTAAGACGGTCCTGGCGCAGCAGATCTGTTTCGCCAACGCCACCGTCGAGCGCAAGGCCGTCTACTACACGACCCTGTCGGAGCCGCACTCCAAACTGGTCGAGCACCTGCAGGGATTTCCGTTCTTCGATCCGGCGGCGCTGGGGCCCAAGGTCGAGTACGTGCACCTGGGGGACATGCTGCGCGACACCGCCACCAATGACCTCGAACCGCTGGTCGACGAGGTGGTCCGCAAGGCCCTGGACGACGAGCCGGTCCTAGTGGTGATCGACAGCACCAAGATGCTGCGGGACTTCGTCAGCGATCACACTCTGCGGACGGCGCTCTACGACCTGACCAGCCGGGTCGCGCACAGCGGGGCGGTGCTGCTGTTGCTGGGCGAGTACACCGCCGAGGAGTTGCAGACAGGGGTGGAGTTCGCCCTCGCGGACGGCATCGTGCATCTGTCGTACCAGTCCCGCGAGCCCGTCGACCGGCGCACCCTGCGGGTGGTCAAGATGCGGGGCACGACTCATCTCAGCGGCGCCCACACGGTCGAGATCACCGCTGAAGGTCTGCAGGTGTATCCCCGGGTCGAATCGTTTCTGCCCGAGGACGTGCCGACGAAGGGCCGGCGCGTCACGTCCGGGATTCCCGGCCTGGACGCGTTGCTGGGCGGTGGGATACCGCAGGCTGACGCCACCCTCGTCCTGGGCTCCTCCGGGGTGGGTAAGACGATCAGCTGCCTGCACTTCCTCGCCGAGGGCCTGAGCCGCGGCGAACGGTGCCTCTACGTCACCTTCCAGGACACCGTCGACCAGCTGATCGACATGGCCGGCAAGTTCGGCTGGGACTTCACCGCCGCCCACGACAGCGACCAGCTGATGATTTCCCACGTGCCGGTCGGCAGGCTGGAACTCGACGTCGTGGCGTCGGTGATCCGTAACCGCCTCGCCGACGGCACGACCACCAGGATCGTGATCGACAGCCTGGCCGAGATGGCCCACGCCGCACGCGAGGCGGAACGGTTCCCCGCCTACCTCCGCAGTCTCCTCGGCGTCGCCCGCGCCGCCGGAGCCTCCCTCTGGGTCACCAGTGAGACCCGGACGTTCGGGCCGATGGAAGAGCCCTTGGTCGGCCTCATGTTCCTGTTCCACAACGTGGTCCAAGTCCGCTACATCGAGCACTGCGCCGAGCTGGGCCGGGTCCTCAACGTCCTGAAGATGCGCAACAGCCGCCACGACAACGGCGTGTACGCCTGCCACATCACCGACAGCGGCGTCACCGTCGGCAACAAGCTCACGAACGTCACCGGCATGCTGGGCTGGAGTCCGTTGCGCGGCTGCACCCCCGCTTCGGGGCACGACGGCACCGAAGCGAGCTAACTCGGCGCGGCGGGTCGCATGATAGCGAAATATCTGGGTACTCACCATTATCCGGACATGACGCTTCCCCGTTGGGGCCCCGCCTCCCCGGCCCGCAGAGAGACGCTCAGGCGGCTCTCCGAGAGGGCGCCCGTCATGGCTGCCACCGTCTTGTTCGGCGAGATCGACGCCGACCTTCGCCACATCTTCATCCTGCTGTTCACCCGTGCCGGCTACACCGTGTGCGCCACCCCGGACCGTGCCTCCGCGCTGGCCGCCGCGGTGCGCCGGCGCCCGGATCTGGTGATCCTCAACCTGCCCGGCGACGCAGGCCCGGCGACCTGCCGGGCCCTGCACGCCGATCCCCGCACCGCCGGCACACCGGTCATCGTGATGTCCGCCGACGCGTACCCCGACGCCGCCGCCGCCGCGGACGCCGGCGCGGAGGACTACATAACAAAGCCTTTCGGCAACGACGACCTGCTGGCCCGCGCCCACGCCCTGCTGGCGCACGTGCCGGTGACCCACCGGCGACCCGTCGAGACGCACACAGGCCCACGAAGGGTCGGCACCACCCGGCGCCGACCCGCGGTGACCGTGCCGTCGCCGGCACCGTCGGGCCTGGGCCCGCTGGCGGACAACCTGGCCACCCTCGCCTCGACCCCCGACGACGCGCCCACCCTCGACGCCCAACTCGCCGCGATCGCGCACCTGACCGTCGACCGGGTCGCCGCCGTCGACCACACCTCCATCACCGCGTTCCGCGCCGACACGCACGCCACCGTCGCCGCCAGCAGCGACGCGGCCCGCGCCGTCGACCACGCCCAGTACACCGACGGCGAGGGCCCGTGCGTGCGGGCCGTCACCGACGGGGTACCCGTCGCCGTGCCCGACATCGCCGCGACGACCACCTGCCCCAGATTCCGCGCCACCGCCCTGACGCTGGGCCTGCACACGTCGGTGTCCCTCCCGCTGTCCAGTGGCAGCGGCGCCACCATCGCCGTGCTGAACATGCACGGGCGCGACGCCGCCGCCATGGCACCGCTCATCAGCCAAGCGCGGGCCGTCTACGACCCAACTTGGCCGTTGCCCGCAGGCAGTACCCACTCGCAGGCGCTGGAGCCCGGCGCCGAGGAACTGCTCACCGGGCTCGCCCGAGCCCTCGACGCACGCGCGACCATCCAACACGCCATCGCCGCCATCATGACCCGCACCCACGGCACCGCCGCCAACGCCTACCTACGGCTGCGGACCCACGCCGCCGCCACAGGCGCCTGCCTGACCAGCGCATCGAACTCCCTCATCGCCGACCGCCGGTAAGGCGGGACACCACCGACGCACGCGTGATCGGCCCGGTGGCGTTCCGCCGAGCGACCGGCCGGAACGCCGCCGACAGGCGTCAGGGGCGCACGGAGAGTTCCCGCCAGGTGCCCGGCCCGATCAGGAGGTCGCGCGCGGCGTCGAACGCCTCGTCCTCCGTGGCGAAGTCGTAGAAGGTCGACACGCCCTCCGCGCCGCCCGCCCGCAGCTCGACGTGCCACCGGGCGCCGTCCGTGCGCAGAAACACGTCCCTGCGCGCGAGGTGCCCCCATTTGCCGTTCCACCAGTGCTTTCGCTGCTCCATCCGAGGCACGCTATCGAACGCGTGTTCGAGAGGGAAGGGCGGGTTGCTGATTGGCCGCTCAGTCCGCCGCGCGGTCCTTGGCGCGGATCGCGTCCAGCGCGCTGCCGTCGCGGGCGCCCGCACCTGCGCCGACCAGCGCGTCCCGGATCTCGGTGAGCAGTCGGACCTCCTCGCTCGGCGCCGAGGGCTCGGGCTCCTCGCCCCGCCGCCGGCGCTCGGCCAGCTTGTTCATCGGCAGGACGACGAGGAAGTACAGCGCCGCCGCGGTGAGCAGGAACGTGATCACGGCGTTGAGGAACGCGGCCCAGGCGAAGACCACCCCCTTGGTGGGGTTCCATTCACCGGCCAGCTCCCCGCCGCCGCCGATCAGCTTGATCAGCGGCTCCAGGAACGACTTCGTGAGCTGGTTCACGACGGTGGTGAAGGCAGCGCCGATGACGATGCCGACCGCGAGGTCGACGACGTTGCCGCGCATGATGAAATCCTTGAAACCCTTCAGCATGCGCACACCGTACGGTCAGCCGGCTCCCGCCGCATCACCGGCGCCTCAGTGCATCAGTTCGAGAAATGCGCCCGATTCGTACGCCGCCGCACCCGGGTCCCGGTGGCGGATCGCCGCGACCAGCCGGCCGTGGTCCACGTACCGCTCCGGGTCCACCTCGCCGCCCATCTGGTCGGCGATGCTGGCCCGCAGCGCCGCGCCGAACGACGCGTAGAGCTCGGCCAGCATCGAGTTGTGCGCGGCCGCGACGATCGCCGTGTGCAGGCCCGCGTCGGCCTCCACGAAGTCGGCGAACCGGCCCTCCCGCCAGGCCGCCTCCCGGGCGGCGAGGGCCGCGTCGAGCGCGGCGAGGTCTTCGGGGGTACGCCGAACGGCGGCCAGCCGGGCCGCCTCCACCTCGAACGCCCGGCGCACCTCGACCGCCTCGGCGGCCTGCGCCTCGGAGGCCCGCGCGGCGGCGACCCGGCGGGCCACGGCGCCGGCCAGCTCGTCGGCACCGGTGACGTAGGTGCCGGAGCCCTGGCGGCACTCCAGCACGCCGGCGTGGACCAGGGCACGGACGGCCTCGCGGATGGTGTTGCGCCCCACGCCGAGCGCGTCGGCCAGCCTCGGTTCCGGCGGGATGCGGCTGCCGACCGGCCACTCGCCGGCGGTCACCTGGGCGCGGAGCTGCTCGATCACCTGCGGGACGAGGGTCTGGCGTGACGGAGAACGCAGTGGCATGACGGTCAGCTCCTGTGCGGAAGTCGTCCCATGATTCTACGATCGGATGCGTGCCCACGCCAGCAGCGGTCATCGACGCGCCCGCCCGCCCCCGCTCCGGGGCGGACTCCGCGCGCAGCCGCCGGCGGGGCGGGCTCGCCGTGCTCGCCGGGCTGCTCCTGGTCGCCGCCAACCTCCGGATCGCCGTCACCAGCCTGGGCGCGCTGCTGGACGAGGTGCGCACGGGGCTCGGGCTCTCCGGCGTCACCGCCGGCCTCGTGACCACGCTGCCCACACTCGCGTTCGCCCTCTTCGGGTCGGTGACACCGTGGCTGGCCCGCCGGTACCCGGTGCCGCGCATCCTCGTCACCGCGATGGCCGTGCTGGCGGCGGGACAGGCGCTGCGAACCGTGGCCGGGTCCCCGGCGGTCTTCGTGGCCACGAGCGCGTTGGCGCTGGCCGGCATCGCGGTCGCCAACGTCCTCCTGCCGGCCCTGGTCAAGCAGTACTTCCCGGGGCGGGCCGGGGCGGTCACCGGCGCGTACACCGTCGCAATGATCATCGGAACCACGGTCGGCGCGGCCGCCGCGGTCCCGGTCGCGCACGCGGCCGGCTCGTGGCGCGCCGGCCTTGGCGTGTGGGCGGTGCTGGC
>DASQDS010000502.1:0-10139 GCA_035634075.1 Pilimelia sp.
AGGCCCATGGACCCCGTGGCCGGGCTGCTGGTGGTGGACGCCGCGAACGTGGTGGGGTCGGTGCCGGACGGCTGGTGGCGGGACCGGGCGGGCGCCGCGGCCCGGCTGCGCGACGCGCTCGCGCCGGTCGCGGACGGCGGGCTGCCCGGGGCGCAGCCTCCGGTGGCCGGGCCGGTGGAGGTGGTCCTCGTGGTGGTGGGCGCCGCCCGCGCCGTCCCGTCCAGCGCGCACGTTCGCGTCGTGGCGGCGCCGGCCGCGGGCGACGACACGATCGTGGCCGTCGCCCGCGACGCCCGGGGCCGGCCGCTCGCCGTGGTGACGGCCGACCGGGCGCTGCGGGCCCGGGTGCTGGCACACGGCGCGACGGTGTACGGGCCGAGGGTCCTGCCGCGCTGGTCCTCGCCGCAGGAGTCCGCGCGGCGCGGGCGGGGCGTTTTCCCGGGCCCGTACCCGGGTACCCGGGCAGCCGACATGTCCGACAGCGACCTGAAGGCGGTACCGATGCCCGACACCGACGCGATCCTCCTCGGCGGCCCCCGCGACGAGACGCTGATCGACGCGGCCGACGCCGCGCTGCTCGAGCTGGAGATCGACGGCCTCGTCCACCGGTACATCCGCACCACGCAGCAGCGCGAACGGGACGGGCGCGAGGTGACGGTCTTCAACTACGACGGCGAGATCGACCCGACCGGGGCGCAGTCCGGTGCCGAGACGCGATAGCCGTACCCGGTATATCGTTTTTTCTCCATTTCGTCGTGGTCTACCTTCCATGAGGTAAGGCGCTGCCCCCCGGCCGGAGGACGTCCGTCCCCTCACCGGGGCCGGCCGGTGGGCGCGCCGCACCCCGTTCATCCTGCTGCTCCTGCTGGCTGTCCCACGAGAGCCCCGGCCACGGCCTGGCGATCAGCAAGGCGATCAGCAAGGCGATCGTGGAGAACGTCAGACCAGCGGATAGTCGTTCACGCCGGTGAAGACCCCCACGACCGTCCCCTCGGTGACGTCGAAGGAGACGGTGAGCAGCCGGCCGGGCGCCACCTCCACGCTGGACGGGTTCGCCTGGTCGTCGTGGCCGGAGTCGTAGAGCTGCACGTCGGCGTACCCGTCCCAGGGCCCGGCCGGATCCCGCACCAGCCGGCCCACCGTCTCCCGCCGCGGGGAGAACCGTTCGGAGGTGTCGCCGTAGGTGACGAGCACCTCCCCCGTGCCGAGCAGCAGCGCGTGGTGCGAGGACGCCGGCATGTCGGTCGGCGCCGGCGCCGACCACGAACGGCCGCCGTCGGTGGACCGCGACAGGTAGGCGTGCTCCACGGTGGTGCGGATGAGCGCCACCACCTGACCGTCCGGCAGCACGGTGAGGGTGGGCTCCTGGAAGTGCACGTCCGCCGCGGCGGCCACCGGCACCTCGCCCGCCACCGGCCAGGTCCGCCCGCCATCGGTGCTGCGCACCACCGTCGCCCGCTGCCACCGGTCGTCGGCGACGGTGCCGTACAGGGGCAGCAGCAGGTCCCCGTCCGGCAGCTCCACGGCCGCGCCGTGCGAGCACGCCCAGCCCAGCGCGTACCCGTCGGCGGTGCGCCCACCCACCCCCGCCATCACACTCTCCACCGGGACCGGCTCCGCCCAGGAGTCGCCCCCGTCGACGCTGCGCCGCACGTACGTCCCCAGCGGCGTGTGCCGCGGCTCCGTGCCCCAGTCGATGATGAAGTAGCTGAGCAGCAGCGTCCCGTCGCGGGTGATCGCCAGCTTGGGGTCCCGGTCGTCGTACGGGCCGTCCACGGCGACCCGCGGCGGCGCCCAGGTCGCGCCGCCGTCCTCGCTGGAGGCGGTGCAGATCCGGCCGTCGCGGCTCAGGTGCCCGGCGCCCTCCCGGTACGTGGCGAGCAGCCGCCCGTCGGGCAGCCGCACCACGTCGGGGAAGTGCGCCACCTTGCCCTGCCCGGCGCGCGCCACGGTGACCAATGTCGGCACGGTCCCATCCTCTCGCTGGCCCATGTCCCTCGCCGAGGAAACGTGCTGAGCCACCCGCCGTCAACCCCGCCGCGCCGGTGACCCGCCGAACGCCACCCACGGACGGGCGCGCCGCGCGCGGCTGCGGGGCCAGCCGGGCGCGACATCGAGTGGCTAGCGCAGGGTGATCGTGTGGGTCTGGGAAAGTTACGGGGGTCCACGTATCGTGTGTCCAGGAGTCCGACGGCACGCCGGTGGCACCAGGCCGTCCGAGGCTCACGGCGGCGGTTGCGCCGCATGATGGACCGTGGTGGGCGACGCGTGGCGGACGCGGGTCGGCAGAGTGGCCGACGTCCCCGGACGGTCCATCCGTCGCCAGCCGCGTGCACGGGAGGCTCACTGTGGACAGCAAGAGCGTGAACACGAACGACCTTGCCCCCGCATGCCCCGCCATCCCCGATGTCAGCGCATGGCCGCTGGATGAGGTACTGGGCAACGGTGACACTCCCCTGGACCACTGCGTCCGCCGCTTACTGTCCGACAGCACCCCGGGCGAGGTCATCGCGGCCTTCAGCAGTTCCGTGCGTTCGGTCGACGGCCGGTAACGCGATGCCCGGAACGGTTGCGTCACCCCACGCCGTGGCGCCATGGCCGTACCAGCACCTCGACGTCGCCGCGGCTACCGCGGACGGCTGGCGGCCCACGCCCTTCCGCGACGTCGTCCTCAAGGTCCATCAGCGCTGCAACCTGGCCTGCGACTACTGTTACGTCTACGAGATGGCGGACCAGAGCTGGCGGCACCGGCCGGCGGCGATGCCGGCGGAGGTGGCGCGCGCGGCGATCAGGCGCGTCGCCGAGCATGCCACCGCCCATCAACTCACCCGCGTACGGCTGATCCTGCACGGGGGTGAACCGCTGCTCGCCGGGGTCGACGCGCTGGTAAGCCTGGTCGCCGACGCCCGCGCCGCCCTGCCGGCCGGCTGCCGGCTGGTGGTGTCGATGCAGACCAACGGCCTGCTGCTGACCGAGCCGACACTGGTGGCGCTGCACACGGCCGGCATCACCGTGGGTGTGAGTGTGGACGGTTCCGCACGGGACAACGATCGCCGCCGGCGGCATGCCGACGGCCGCGGCAGTCACCGAGCTGTCGATCGGGCGCTGCGGCTGCTCAACACGGCGGCGCACCGTGGCGCCTTCGCCGGTCTGCTGTGCACGGTGAACCCCGCCACCGACCCCGTGGCCACCTACGAGAGCCTGCTGGCGTACGCGCCGCCGGAGATCGACTTTCTGCTGCCGCACGCGAACTGGACTCGGCCGCCGGCACGGCGGGCGGCGGCGGGGGTCGAGTACGCCGACTGGCTGGTCGCGGCGTTCGACCGCTGGTACGGTGCGCCGCGACAAGAGACCCGGGTACGGGTCTTCGAGGACTTGATCAGCCTGGTGCTCGGCGGGTCGAGCGGCTCGGAACAGGTGGGCCTGAGTCCGGTGGCTGTGGTGGTGATCGACAGCGACGGCGCCATCGAACAGGTCGACTCCCTGAAGTCGGCGTACGAGGGCGCGGCGGCGACCGGCCTGAACGTCCACACCGACGCCCTGGACGCCGCCCTCCGCCACCCCGGGGTGGTCGCGCGCCAACTGGGGCGTCAGGCACTGGCCGACGCGTGCCTGGCGTGTCCCGTCCACACCGCGTGCGGCGGCGGTCACTACGTACACCGTTACGCCGCGGGTACGGGTTTCCGTAATCCGTCGGTGTACTGCGCAGACCTGCGGCGACTGGTGGACCACGTGCGGTCCCGCGTCGCCGCTGATCTTTCGGCCCGGCTCACCGAGGCACGCCGTGCTTCCTAGCCACGAGCTCTCGACGAGCCAGCTAGCCGCTCTTGCGACGGGCGGCGGCGGCCCCGCGGTGATCGGCGAGCTGCGCCGGGCCCAGTTGAGCAAGCACCTCCTCCTGATCAGGTACGTGGTGCGGCAGTGGCCCGGAGACCCGGCGGCGCGGGAGCGCGCGGTCGCCGTCCTCGCCGCGGCGCAGGAACGCGATGCCGCCGCCGTCGCCGACCTGCTCTCCGCGCCCATGACCGGAGCCTGGACGTCGTGCGCCGCGCGTCGGATGCCGCGGGCGGCCGATGCGAGCCGGGCGGCGGAGGGCAATTGCGGCTATCTCGGCGCGCTGGCGGTCGTGGCCGCCGCGCGGGCCGGCATCGACGCGGACCTGCCCGTACCCGCCCCCGGGGGCCGGGTACACCTGCCAACGATGGGCACCGTGCTGGTCCCAGAGGCAGGGCGGGGGCCGACCACCGCCCGCGTACGGGATCGCGCGGTGACCCTGTCGGCGGCTGGTGAGAGGGTCCGCGTCCCGGTTCGCCCACCGGCGGCCGGCCCGAACTGGCTGCCGCTGCGGCGGCTGCGCGCGGGCGCGCGGATCGACCTGGCCCTGGACGACCTGGACCCGTACCGCGGCGGCCACCACATCGAACCGGCCGATCGGCTGCCGGACATCCCGTTCAACGTGTGGCGGGACGCGTTCGCGGCGGCCGGCGACCTGCTTGACCTCTACGCGCCCGACCGAGCCGCCGAACTGGCCGCGGGCCTACGGGCTGTGGTACCGCTACAGGAACTCGACGACGGCTCCGCACGCAGCGCCACGCTCAGCGACGTCTTCGGCGCCTTCGGACTCACCCTGCCCGAATCCCCGGCCGAGTTGGCCGTGACGATGGTGCACGAATTTCAGCACTCGAAGCTCAGCGCGGTCCTCGACCTCGCTCCGCTCGTCGAACCTCGTGCGCCGGGCCGGTTCTACGCCCCCTGGCGCACCGACCCCCGGCCGCTGGGCGGCCTGCTGCAGGGCGTTTACGCGTTTATCGCCGTGGCCGACACCTGGCACCGGCTGCGCGCCGCACCCGGTGTAGGCGACGCGGCGGAACAGGCGTTCGCCGACGTCCGTGAGCAGGTGCACCACGCCGTGGGGACGCTGCGGGCCGCACCCGGGCTCACGGCCGCCGGCCGGCGATTCGCCGCGGGCCTCGGCGAACAGGCCGATCGGCTGCTGGCCGAGCCGGTACCCCGGGCAGTCGCTGACCGGGCTCGCGCGGCGTTGGCCGCCAACCTGACCGGCTGGCGGCGCCGCAACGTGCCCGTGGCGGCCGGTTGAGCGGCCGCCGGGCCGCCGCTCAGGTGGGGGGCGGCTCGATGTCGCAGTCCGCTGGCTTACCCCGGGCAATGTCGACAGTCTCCGGGTGCTCGGCGCCGAGGATGTCGTTGAGCTGTGCGACGGTCTCGGCGAGGAGGAGCTCCCCGGCGGCCTCGTCGCCGGTCGCCTGCTGGTTGAGGGCCAAATTCGCCGCGCAGGCGAGGGTGTACGGGTGGCTCCCGCCCCGCACCCGGCGGGAGATCTCCAACGTGCGCTCGTAGAGGGTCTGCGCCTCGGCCAACTCATGGTTCTGGACCCGATCGTTGGCCAGATTGTTCGCCACGCACAGGGTGTAGCCGTGCTCGGCGCCCAGCTTCGCCGTCATCGCGTCCAGCGTCGCCTCGTCCAGGGACCGTGCGCGACGAAGTTCGCCCTGTGCCCGGAGGATGATCGCCAGGTTCGCCTCGGCGGTCAGCGTCAGGGGGTGCCCGGTGCCGAACTTGCCCTCATACAGCTTCACCGCGTCGCCCGCGAGTGTCCGCGCCTCCGGGTACTGCCCCACCACCCGTAGGGTGTTGGCGTAGCTGACCGTCGCGGCGAGCGTGTGCTCGTGGTCCGGGCCGAACCGGGCATGGTAGTTGTAGTAGTTGTCCCGCGCCTGCGCCAACGCCTCCGGGTACCGGCCGACCTTGCGCAGGGAGATCGCGATCGTGCGGGCGGCAAGCAGCACGTCGATGTGCCGGGCGCCGAGCCGGTCCCGGAACACCGGCCAGTTGCGGCTCTGCAGGTCCAGTGCCTCGGCGTACCGGCCGAGACCGTAAAGGTCGCGGGCGACGTTGGCGATCGTGAACAGCGTCCGCGGGTCGTCGTTGCCGACGGTCCGCTGCCACTGGCTGAGGAGCTCCTCGTCGATGGTCAGGGCGCCGGCGAAGTCGCCGAGCATGCGCAGGTTGACGGCGAGGTTGTTCTTGGCCCGCAGCGTGGGGGCCTCGTCCTCCCCGAACACCATGACGTGCCGGCCGACCATCTCCCGGTCGGTGCGCAGCGCGCCGGCGAAGTCGCCCGCCAGCCGAAGGTCGACACCGAGGCCGTTGCCCGTGATGACCGTGTGCTCGTGCAGCTCGCCGAACTCGGGCTGGCGTACGAAGCGCTCGTACGCCTCCGTGATCCTCGCGCTGGCCTGCTTGTACTCGCCGAGAGAGCGCAACGCGTTGCCGAGGTGCCGCATCGCGATCAGCGTCTGCTCGCCGTCGATGCCGAGGCCGGCGCCGGACGCGCCCTGCCAGGCCGGGACGATCAGCTCGCCCAACCGCCGCGCGCCCTCGTAGTCGCCCGACAGGAAGAGGTACCGAGCCTGGTCCAGCGCGACCTGCCGGGCCTCGTAGTTGTCCGACTCGATCACCCGAGCCGGCAGCACGTGCGGGCCGATCTCGGCATGCGCCGGCCATCCCCGCGTGTCCTCCGGGTCGCCCGGGTTCGCCGAGGCGAGGATCGCGTGTACGTTGTCGCGGCTCTGTCCCGCCAACCCTTCGGTCAGCCCTTCGCGTACCACCAGGGCGACCAGGCGGTGGACCTGGATGGTCTGGTCCGGGCCGACGATCGCCAAGCCGTAGCGGCGCATCTGCCGGATCGTGCGGTTGAGGAAGATCGGCTCGCGCAGCGCTCGGCGCAGTGGCTCCGACACCGCCGCCTCCCGGCCGCGCCGCAGCATGCTCACCGACACCGGTTCCGCGCCCAGGTACGCGAACAGCTCCAGAAGCTGGGCCACCGCGAGCGCCTCGTCCGCGGCGCGCTTGCTCGTGTACAGCTCGGCGTTCCGCAACCGCTCGAACGCCAGGCTGACGAACGCGGCCACGGTCGTCGGGTACGACGGCGGCTTACCCTCCGACAGCAGTTCGCGGACGTGCTGGTCGAACAGCTCCAGGTACTCCGCGACCGGCATCCCGGTGCCGGCCTGCCAGGTCGCCGCCTGGTCCAGGGCCAGCGGCAGGTCCCCCAGCTTGTCCGCCAGCCGGTCCGCGTCCGCCTCCGTGATGCTGGACCCGCGCTTGCGGACCAGCTCCACGCTCTCGTCGCGGTCGAAGACGTCCACCGCGATCGCATCCCACACGTTCGCCCACGTCTGGTCCCGCGAGGTGAGGATCACGTGCCCGCCCGCCGAGGGCACCAGCGGGGCGATCTGGTCCGGCTCGGAGGCGTTGTCGAACACCAGGAGCCAGCGCAGCCGGCTGCTGGCCAGCGCGTCCAGCACAGTCCCGGCCGTGCGCTTGCGGTCCTCGCTGCGCGGCAGCCCCAACCGGTCCGCCAGCTCCTCCAGCGACGCCAACGCCAGCGACGGCTGCTCCGACGGGATCCACCAGATCAGGTCGTACAGCTCGGAATGCCGGTACACGTACTCCAGCGCCAGTTGGGTCTTGCCGACGCCGCCCATGCCGTGCAGGGTCTGCGGCAGCACCGACGCCTTGGACGACGTCTCCAGCGACAGTCGCAGCTGGCGCATCAGTTGCTCGCGGCCGGTGAAATCGGGGTTGCGGACCGGCACCCCGCCCCACAACCGGACGGGCTCGTCCTGCTCTCCTGGTGGGGTGGGCGGCGCGTGCGTCGACGGGCTCGTGATCACGGCGTCTCCTGCGGGTGAGAACGAGGGCGGAGGCGAGTCGGGGCTAATGTCCGTTTGGCGCACTTCGTGGACATTAGCCGACTCCTCCTCGGCAGGGGCGGATAGTCGCGGGTCCCCGATGGCCTGGCGATTGGCGATGCACAACGTACGGATGGCGGCCTGATCCATGCCAAAGCCGCCACCCACCTCGTCGATCCAGCGGTGCAACGCGACCGACCGCCCGACCGGAAAACCATGCGCGAGCCGGTCGAACACCGCCATCAACCGCGGCGGGCCGCCGTCGGCGGCCGTCATCAGTTCCGCGTGCCGCACCGCCGACTCGACGTCGGTCCACGGCGGCGGAGACCCGCGCCCTGTCGGCTCGACGACATCCTGGACCGCGGTGGCCACGCGGTCGGCCGGGACCTCGCGGAGCAACTCCAGCAGCGACCGGCGGGCCGCCTCGGGGATCATCGGCTCCCACTCCAGGTCGAGCAGGAGCCGCTCGACGTCGCGCACGGCACCGTCTTCCGGATGGAACGACGCCACGATCCGCACGAACGCCCGCAGTGCCAGCGGATGTGCGCCGCAACTGTTCACCACCGAGAAGACGTCGTGCCGCACGTCGGAGTACCGCTGCACCGCCAGCACGTGCTCGAGGTGATCTTCCAACTGGGTGACGTACAGGTTCCGCAACTGCGGGTCGTGGATCGCCTGGATCTTCAGCAGCGCGTCACACAGACGGTGCTTGTCGTCCAACGACAGCCGCCGCCCCGCCACAGAACCCTCGCCTCCGACGCGCCAGCCGCTCCCCAGCTGACTGGTGCGACCGGCTTCGCAATGTCACTTCCCGTAGCCGAAACGGTACCCCGGGTATGGCGCGTTGGTCCACGATGGCCAGTGGATCGACGCCGGCACGACGGCGACGGACGCGACGACGAGGCTCGCTCATGACAAGCCACGCCCATGACGCGTCCGCCCCGCGCTAATCGGGACACCTCACCCTAGCGACCTTAGGGATACCCGGACACCCCTGAAGCGGCCAGCCCGCCGACAATGCGACATTCATCCGCAGAAGAAGCTCCATGGTGAGTAGCCGATCCGGCGATCGGCCGCGCCGATCATCTCCGCCGTCCGCGGTCCGGGGCGCCGACGGAAAAGACACCGCAGGGGTGGCGGACCGAAGTCCACCACCCCTGCGGGTGCTGCGTGCGGGCCGGCTCAGACGCCGCCGAAAACCTGCGTCCAGTACGGCGTCCCGCCACGGGTGTAGGAGACCGCGACGCCGACGGAGCGGGCGCGGCAGTTCAGGATGTTCGCGCGGTGGCCGGGGCTGCGCATCCAGGCACCGACCAGCGTGGAGGCGGAGGTGTAGCCCCAGGCGATGTTCTCGCCGATGGCGTGGTTGTAGCCGGAGTAGCGGGCCCGCGCCGCGAAGGTGCTGCCGCCCGGGCTGGTGTGGCTGAAGTAGCCGTGCTGCGCCATGTCCCAGCTGTGCCGGTAGGCGGTGCGGATCAGCAGCGTGTTCGGCCGGACGGCGCCGCAGCCCGCCTTCGCGCGGTACGAGTTCGTGAGGCTGACCACCTGCGCCTGCAGCGCCGCCGGGGTGGCGGCGGTGGCGGGGGCGGCGCCGATGGCGAGGGCGGCACCGGCGGCGGCGATGGGCAGGACGATCAGTGCGGCGGCGCGGCGGGCGAACGTGAACATTGTGGATTCCTCTCGATGTTCAGTGCCGGCCCCCGCGGTGGACGGGTGGTGGTGTGGCACCGATTGCTTCGGTGGAGGCGACGTCGTGGTGGCTTCGACGCCCCCGCCGGTGCATCCATCGCCCGGCGTACCAGTCCCATCGGTCGTGTCCGAGGGTGTGCTGAGGTGCCCCCGGGTGCGGTGCAGTTGGCCTCGGTAGCGCCTGGGTTGCGCCCCCGGACCGGCAACCGGGCCGCTACGTGAGTGCGCCTGAAACCGCCGTCCCCATGCGCTACGGGAACCGGCCGGCCGGCCGGCGGCGGTGCGGAAACGCCACCCCGGCCGGGGCGTGCACGGGGGGGCGCGTCAGGACGCGGCGGCCTCCTGGACCGCCCGCCGCAGGCAGGCCGGCACGTCGCTCGCGTGGTACGGGCGCTCGGTGGGCTCGATGTTGGCGACGAAGTCGGCGTACACCGCCGCGGCGCGCAGGGCGGCCACCGGACGCAGGAGGGCGACGGCGCGCACCGGGTCGCTGCCGGGCAGGTCGGCGGCCCACCGGTGGGCCCAGGCGGCGATGACTTCGTGCGCGTCGGCCGGTGCCAGGCCCTCGGTCAGCCGCAACACGTCGAACGCCGGATGCCCGATGCAGGAGTCGCCCCAGTCCAGCAGGACGCGGCCCGCCGGCCGGCCGGCGGCGGGCGGCCGCGCGCGGACGTTGCCTGGATGCAGGTCGCCGTGCACCAGCGTGTCCGGCAGGCCGCAGTCCCGCACCGCCGC
>DASQDS010000503.1:0-8249 GCA_035634075.1 Pilimelia sp.
ACCGGACGCCTGAGCAGATCAGCCGGCCCTGAGCGGTGGCGTCGGCGAGCAGCCATTCGCCCATCCGTTTGGATCCCGCGTACGTGTCGGTGGTGAACGGCCGGACGGCCTTGCCGGGGGAGGCGTACACCAGGCGTTGACTTCCGGTCCGTTCGGCCGCGGCGACGATGGTCGCGGTGCCGAGCAGGTTCGTGCCGATCGTTTCGGCGGCGCGGCGTTCGGCGAGCCCCGGGTCGCGTTGGGCGGCGAGGTGGAATACGAGGTCTGGCCGGTACCGGTCGAAGACCTCCTGGATCCGCGCCGGGGCCCGCACGTCGGCGTGGGTGTAGCGCACCGCCGGCAGCTGGTTGACGGGTGGGGTGACGCCGAGGCTGATGAGCTTCGCCGGGCGCAGGGCGGCCAACTGGTGTAGCAGGGCAGTGCCGATGCAGCCGCTGCCGCCGGTCACCAGGACGGTGCGGTCCCGGACGGCGTCGGCGACCGGACCGGCCGGCACGGCGAGTCGCCGGCGGCGTACCGCCAGGTACCGGTCGAACTCCTCGACGCTGTCCGGTCGGGCGCGCACCAGTGCCCGGGTGAGGGTGGCGAGGCGCCTCCGCACGGCCGGGTCCAGCGTGTGCTGCCCGGGTCCGGCGGTCCGCCGGATCTGGTCGACAAGCTCAGCGCTGGACGCCATCCGGGCCTCCGCTCGGACCGGCGAGCTGGTTCGCCATCCCGGCGGGTTCGTCGTGGTACGGCACACGCTGGCCGGGCAACCCTAGGGGTACGCCGGGAGTCGCGCGCTTGAGGGCCAGCGAGAATCCCAGCAGCGCCGGCCCGACGATCAGCAGCACGGGCAGGATGCTGCCGGTGAGCCAGATCGCCACGGCGGACAGCACCAAGCCGAAGCTGATCTCGGCCCGGTTGCCCCAGACCGCCTGGCGCACACTCGTCCGCTCATCTTCCTTGGGGGTGACGACGAACACCGACTTGCCGAACGCCGAGGTGACCGAGGCCCGCAGGCTGACGAAGAACATCGAGCCGTACAGGACGATCGAGTGTGCCAGGTAGGACAGCAGTTCCCGAGCGGTCATCCGGCCCCAGTGGAAGATGACGTCGTTGAGCATGGGCGCGAACAGGAACGCGATGGTCGGACCCAGCATCCACAGTGGGTAGACGATCGAGTGGTGCAGCGCCGGCAGCACGATGACGTGGATGGCGACGTAGAGCGAGAAGAAGCCCGTGAGCGGCAGGCTGTAGGTGAACAGCACGATGTCAAGCTTCTCGTACCAGGTCATCCGGGAGCGCAGGATGACGCCGGTGTAGCGCTTGATGAACTCCATGTTGCCCTGGGTCCACTTCGAGTGGCGCTTCTTGAACGCCGCGTAGTTGACCGGGAACTCCTCCTCGCAGCTGATGTCCGGCGCGAACGCGGTGTAGTAGCCGACGTCGCGGGCCGCGATGGAGAAGCACAGATCCTCCGCGACCACGCTGGGGAAGCCGCCGGCGGCGCGGTAGCAGTCCCGGCTGACCATCGCGCCGTGGCCGAGCAGCGACAGGAATCCGTACCGGTGCTTGACGCTCTGGTACGCGATCCAGTGTGAGTCGACGCCGGCGGCGAACATCCGCATGAACGGGTTCCGGTTGCGGGTGGCCCGGTGGTTGGCCTGCACGATGCCCACGTCGCCGAGGTGGGCGAAGTAGTCCAGGCTGCGGTCGATGTAGTCCGCCGGGATGATCTCGTCACTGTCCAGGATGACGAAGAAGTCGAACTCCGCGGTTCGCAGGAAATTGTTCAGGTTGCCTGCCTTGAACCCGGAACGGTCCGGTCGCCGGACGACCCTCACCCCGTGCTCCGCGGCGAACCGGTCGACCTGGGCGAGATACTCCGGCTTGCGGGAATCGTCGAGGATCACCGTCTCGACGTTGGCGTAGCGCTGGCGCATGCTGCGCAGCAAGCTGTCGGCGGAGAAGTCGTTGCAGGTGCAGTCGACCAGCACCACCTTCGGTGTCCACCGCCGGTCCGCCCGGCGTGGCACGGCGCCGGCCGTGCGCCGGTCGACCAGGTGGTAGTGCAGGGTGTAGACGATGTCCTTGGTGCCGTTGAGCCAGAAATACGCGATGAACAGGCCGCTGGCCGCCGCGAGGATGGCCAGGTACGGGCTGACCCGCGCGGCGACCGCCACCTGGTCGACCATGGCCGGCACGGCCAACCCCAGGGTGATCGCCCACACGCTCAGGATGATCAGGTACAAGCGAGGAGACTTCGACACTCGGTCCTCTCGGGGCGGACATGACGCGTCCTGGCTGGGACGCGTCTCGGACGGGACGCGGGATCGGTCAGCGCGCGGACCGCCCCCGGCGCTCGCCGAGCTTCGCGCCGATACCCATCGCGACGATCATCGCGCCAGCGACACTGAGGACAGCCAGGCTGGCCGTCTGACCCAGCAGCGTGACGCCGCTGCCAGCCAGCGCAATACTTGCGGAGTTGTCGTACATGAATTCCTCCCCAACGGTAACGGAATGACAATGTCGTTGCCCGCAGCAAGTCGCAAGAACCATGGTCCACTTTGGTCAACGCGTCAGAGCTTAGGGGGACAATCCAGCGTGGAGCACCGACAACGGGTTATGGCGCTCGTCACGTTTAGACCTCCAGGAATCGGAGTGACCGGGTGTTTCAGCAGGTGGGCTATGGTGGAGCCGGCCGGCTAGTCGGCCAAACAATGAGGAGTCGTACGTGTTTCGCGCTAGCTTCCCATCGATGTCGTCCGAGTGTCTGCGCGGTGTCTCAATAGTCGTTTGCAGGCCGGAGAGGAGAGCAATTGCGCTGGCCGTGGGCGTGCCCGGGGACAATGAGTCGAACCCGGTCGACATTGCGGTGGGGTACCGCGGTGCTCATGGTGGCCGTCGTGGCCGGCGCCCTGAGCGTCCATGCCGGACGCCGGTCGGCCGACGACCCCCGGCGTCGATCACCGTCGATGGGCTGTCCACCGGGAAGCCCCCAGGACGATGACCGGCGGAGACCCGATCGACCGCTGAGCCCGTACCCCGCGCTGGTCGACGCCAACGTGTTCGTGCAGGGCGCGACCGTCGATCTGACCGGGACCCGGCCGGCGGACCTCCCCGGCCTGCTGGAGGCCATGCGAGCACGGCACCACATCAACACGATTTCCGTGTACGGCCTGGAGGGCTGGGATCCGCCGGGGCAGTCCCGCAAGAAGGATCGCCTGTTCGCCGAGCTGACCAGGGTCGGGATGATGATCGTCGTGCGGCTGGAGGCGTACGACGCCCGGAGTTTCGCCTTCCGACCGGCCGACGTGGAGCCGGTGGTCGCCGCCCACGACGCCCTCCTGCGTTACCTGTCGGCGCCACAGCGGCGGAATCGGATCGCGTACGTCCAACTCAACATGCCCCTCGACGATCCGGCCGTGCAGGAACGCCTGGGTGGGGTCAACTCGGCGCTGTCGATCGGCCGGCAGGCCTCGTACGCCGTGGCGCTGGTGCGCCGGGTCCGCGCGGCGCTGGCCGGCGCCCCGGTGTACATCGGGGTCTTCTACGGCTGGGACAACACCTACCGCCCGCCCTCCTACGCACCGGCGCACCCGGACGGCTACGTGCTGACCAACTACAGCTATCCGGCCGGTGAGGTGCCGGACCGGACCGCCGACGCCGGCACGCTGATCAACGAGCCGCGGCTGCGGGTCGCCGCGGACCGGGCCGTGGCGCAGTACGGCGACCGGGTGCCGCTGATCGTGGAGTACGGCTTCCACACCGCCGCCCGGCATCGGGCCGGGCCACCCGCCCAGCGCGCCGGGCTGGTCGCGGACACCGCCGCCAAGCACCGGGCGCTGCTGGCGACGACCCGGCTGTACTGCGACCGCTATCCCCACGTGCGCGGCACGGTCTACTTCGGCTTCAACATCGTCAAGGCCGAGGGCGATCCCCCGGCACTGCTCGACTTCGCCCTCCAGGCCCCGCCGACCCGCGCCGCCGCCGCGACCCCGGCCGCGGGGCCCGGGGGTGCCGGCGCCCCGCCCGGGTCACCCCCGTGAAACGACGGTGTCGCCTGCGGGGAGGGTGCCGGGCTGGGCACCGTGCCCCGCGGGCGCGGCGCCGACGAAGCCGTACGGCAGCTCCAACCGGTGCCGCGCCAGCAGGTCGGCGTCGGCGAGCAGGCTGCCGGTGGGGCCGTCCGCCACGATCCGGCCCGCGTCGAGGATCACCGACCGGTGGCACAGCTCCAGCGCGTACGGCAGGTCGTGCGTGACCATGAGCAGTGTCACCGGCAGCTCCCGCAGGATCTCGGCCAGCTCGCGGCGGGACGCCGGGTCCAGGTTGGACGACGGCTCGTCCAGCACCAGGATCTCGGGGTGCATGGCCAGCACCGTGGCGACGGCCACGCGCCGCCGCTGGCCGAACGACAGGTGGTGCGGCGCGCGCTCCCGGTGCTCGGACATGCCGACCGCGGCCAGCGCCTCGTCCACCCGGGCCGCCAGCTCCGCCCCGCGCAGGCCCAGGTTGGCGGGGCCGAACGCGACGTCCTCGGCGACGGTGGGGAGGAAGAGCTGGTCGTCCGGGTCCTGGAAGACGATCCCGACCCGCCGGCGGATCTCGGCGAGCGTGGCCCGGTCCCGGTCGACGGTCAGCCCGCCGACCGCCACGCTCCCCCCACCGCCGGTCAGGATGCCGTTGAGGTGCAGGACCAGGGTGGTCTTGCCGGCGCCGTTCGGGCCGAGCAGCGCGACCCGTTCGCCCCGCGTCACCGCGAGGTCCACGCCGGCCAGCGCGACGTGCCCGTCCGGGTAGGCGTAGCGGACGCCGCGCACGTCCAGCGACATCGGTGTCACCCCCGCCGGGTCTGGTCTCGTCACCGCAGCACCGCCGTCACCGCTACGGCCGCCGCGGCGGCCGGGACGACGGCGGCGCCGGCCCACTGCCCGGCGGTGGCCGCGCCGGCCTCCCGCCAGCCGGGCGGCAGCCGGCCGTCGTAGCCCCGGGACACCATGGCCAGGTAGACCCGCTCACCGCGCTCGAAGGCGCGCAGGAACAGCGCGCCGACCCCCGCCGCGTAGCCCCGCAACTGCCACAGGAACCGCGGGTCGTCGCCGCGGGACAGCCGCGCGATGCGCATCCGCCGCGCCTCGCCGGCGAGCACGTCCAGGTAGCGCAGCATGAACGTGGCGATCTGGGTGAGAATCTGCGGGCAGCGCAACCTGTCCAGGCCGAGGATCAGATCCCGGGTGGTCGTGCTGGCGGCCAGCAGCAGCGAGGCCAGGACCCCGAGCGTGCCCTTGGCGAGGATGTTCCAGGCGCCGTAGAGGCCGTCGACCGACAGGCTGAGCCCCAGCCAGCCGACCCGTTCGCCGGTGCCGACGAACGGCAGCAGGAAGGCGAACAGGACGAACGGCAGCTCGATCAGCGACCGCGTCAGCAGCCACCGCGCCGGCACCCGGGCCAGCACCGCGACGGCCGCCACCAGCAGCGCGTACGCCCCGAAGGCCCAGAACTGCTCGCGCGGGGTGGCCACGACGGCGATCGTGAAGGCCACCGTGGCGGCGACCTTCGCCTCCGGTGGGAACCGGTGGACGAGGCTGCCCGTGTCCAGGTGCAGCGCATGTGCGTGACCGCCGGCCATCGGGGCTACTCTCCCCCGCCCGTCGGTTGTCCGGCCGGCGTGCCGCGGCGGCGCACGAGCCAGAAGACGCCGCCGCCGATCGCGAACGTCAGCAGCACGCCGGTGATGCCGGACAGGGCGGTGGAGAGCGCGGGATCGTCGATCCCCCGGATGCCGTAGTCGGCCAGCGGGCTGTCGGCCAGCTCGTGCTCGTCGGCGTTGCGGGCGATGCAGTCGCCGCCGGTGACCTCACCGGCGTCGTTCAGCGTGCAGCCCTTCGTCGACGCGGAATCCAGCCCGTCCGGCGCGCCGGACGCGACGTTGCTGACCACCCCGGCCAGCAGCAGGGCGACCAGCAGGCCGCCGAGGATGAACCACGTCGGCCGCCTCACGCGGCACCCCCGGTGGGCGCGACCGGTGCCGGGGCGGGCGCGGGGGCGCGCAGCCCGCGCAACGCGTACACCAGATCTGGTCTGGTTTTCGCGACGGTGACCACCGTCGTCGCCGCGATGAGGCCCTCGCCGATGCCGATCAGGGTGTGGGTCCCGGCCATCGTCGCGGCGACCGCGCCCAGCGAGTAGCTCTGCAGCTCCGTGGTCCCGCCCAGCCAGTACTGCAGGACGAACGCCTGGGAGGCGACCACCACGCTGAGGACCGAGGCGGCGAACGCGGTCACCGCCAGCCCGCCCGGTGTCCGGGGCAGGACCCGGAGGAGCACGGCGATCAGCGCGTACGCCGCGGCGGTGCCGACCAGGGCCATGTTCGTGACGTTGAGGCCGATGGCGGTGACCCCGCCGTCGGCGAACACCAGCGCCTGGACGACGAGCACCACCGACACGCAGAGCGCGCCCACCCAGGGACCCACAAGCAGGGCCGCCAGCGCGCCGCCGAGCAGGTGACCGCTCACGCCGGGCAGCACCGGGAAGTTGAGCATCTGGACGGCGAAGATGAACGCCGCCACCAGCCCGGCCATCGGCGCGAGCCGGTCGTCGAGGTCGCGCCGCCCGCGCCCGACGCTGAACGCGACCGCGAGGGCCGCCAGCGCCACGAACGCCGTCGAGACCGGGCCGTTGATGATCCCGTTGCCGATGTGCAGTGCCTGTGCGTCCACGCCGACTCTCCTCCCGGACCGCCCCCGAGCCGGCCGCCACCGACTCGTTGTTGCCAACCTATGGCAACAAGCCCCCGAATAGCTTCCTCCGGATGGCCGGTAGGGTGCAAACATGACCGAGAACACCCGCCTGTCGCCGGGCGACGCCGCACCGGACTTCTCCCTCCCCACCGACTCCGGCGGCACCCTGGCGCTGAAGGAGCTGCGCGGGCGCCGGGTCGTCCTGTACGCCTACCCGGCGGCGATGACCCCGGGGTGCACCACCCAGGCGTGCGACTTCCGCGACTCCCTCGCGTCGCTGCAGGCCGCCGGCTACCAGGTCGTCGGCATCTCGCCGGACCCGCCGGCGAAGCTGGCCACCTTCCGCGAGCACGACGCGCTGACCTTCCCCCTCGTGTCGGACCAGGACAAGGCGGTGCTGTCGGCGTACGGCGCGTACGGGGAGAAGCAGCTCTACGGCAAGACGGTCACCGGCGTGATCCGCTCCACGTTCGTCATCGACGACGAGGGCCGGATCGAGCGGGCGCTCTACAACGTGAAGGCGACCGGCCACGTCGCCAAGCTCCGCAAGGACCTCGGCCTCGACTGAGGTTTCCGGAAGGCCCCGGCACCCTGGGGTACGACAGAATGAACCACAATGCGCCAGCCGGCTCGCACGGTGACCGGTGGGCGTAACGGGGCCGTAGCCCAATGGCAGAGGCAAGCGTTTTAGGTGCGCTGTAGTGCGGGTTCGAATCCCGCCGGCCCCACCCCTCAGCTGACCTGCTCGACAGGCGGCTGACGTACCGCCGCACCTGTTGCTGTCCAACCAGCGCTCGTCCTTCTCGGGGGCAGCACCGCCAGGTCGGGCGGCGCGGCACAGGGGGCGCCAGCGACCGCACCACGTTCGGCGCTTCGGCGGGCTCGTACAGTACCGCGCCGGGTCGACATCCGCCCACGCGGTCAGGAGCGGCCAGCAGCGCCCCGGACTGTGATCGCCATCCACCACATTCTGTCGAAGGTGTGCCAGACGGGCCCATGCGTGCCGAGCGAAAACCGCTAAGTGGCGCCGGTCAGACCCAGGGTTGGGCGAGTCTCGCCGGGGACTGCACCGGCGAACCGCCGGGTGCCGGGCGGACCAGCACGTCGCCCGTTCTCGGGGTCAGCAGCGGTTGGTCGCTGCCGTTGCGCAGGAGCACCGCGAAGTATGCCGTGTTGTGCGCCACCGCCACGTTGCCCGACAGCTGGTCGTACACGATGACGCCCATCTCGCCGCCCTGTTCGGCCGCCGTCGTGATGGCCCAGTGGGCCGCCGCCCCCGGGTTGCGCCGCCGGCACTCGTGCGCGGCCCGCTGCGCCATCGCGGTCCGCAGCGCGATCTCGCCCGTGCCCGTGCAGACCACAGCGCAGTTCGCGTCGGCGTAGGCGCCCGCCCCGCCGATCGCCGCGTCGCCGATCCGGCCGGCCGGTTTGCCGGTGCGGCCGCCGCTGCTCGCGCCGGCCGCGATGCGCAGGTCGTCCGTCACGGCGATGCAGCCGACCGTGTCGTGCCGGGTGTCGACCTCG
>DASQDS010000504.1:0-3221 GCA_035634075.1 Pilimelia sp.
GTCGTCGGACTCGCGCTGCGGCCGGGCGATCTCGGCATGCTGGGTAGCCGTGGCGACCTCCCGTGGCGACACGTCGTTACCCCAGGCTGTCAGCCGCCGGGACGGTGCCGTGGGCGGTTGGCCAGGGCCGACAGGGCAGAGCTGGCGCTGCCCCAAAGGGCACGCGGCTTTTCCCCATTAGACGGCCTTTTTGCCCTGCATCCGATTAGCGGCTTTTGTGACTCTTCTGTCGAGCTGATCGCGAGGAGCTGCGATGCCTACCTACCTGTCCCCCGGTGTCTACGTCGAAGAGGTCGAAGCCGGATCCCGGCCGATCGAAGGCGTCGGCACCGCCGTGGCCGCCTTCCTGGGGTTTGCCGCTCAGGGCCCGGTTAACACCCCCACGCTGGTAACAAACTGGAGCCAGTACACGAAGACGTTCGGCGAGTTCGTCGCCGACTCGTACCTTGCCCAGTCGGTGTACGGGTACTTCCTCAACGGCGGTGGCGCCTGCTACGTCGTCCGGCTGGGCCGCGACCAGGGCACCGCGAACGGCAACGGCGGCGGCCCGGCGGCGCGGCAACCGGCGGAGCCGGCGTCGGCCGCCCTCGGGCCGTACCGGGTGATCGCCCGGCGGGGCGTCAGCGCCGCCGGCGCAGCCAACGGGCAGAGCACGCCGGCGCCCGGGGCGGGTGCCGGCCGCATCACCGTCGAGGCGACCGACCCGCCGGAGGGCGGCGGCGAGGACCGGTTCACGCTGCTGGTGAAGCGGGACGGGGTCGAGGAGGAACGCTTCGAGGGGGTCACCACCCGCCGCGGCAAGGACAACGTCGTCACCGTCGTCCGCGACCGCTCCAAGCTGATCCTCGTCGAGGAGCCGGCCGACGGGCAGCAGCTCGCCCGGCCGTCCAGCGCGGAGGTGGCGCTCAACCCGCCGCCGGCGCCGCCCCCGCCGCCCGCGCAGGGGGAGATCACCCCGGCGCAGTACGTCGGCAGCGCGGCCGACCGCACCGGCTTCGGCGGGCTGGAGGCGGTCGACGACATCACGATGATCGCCGCGCCGGACCTGATGGGCGCCTACCAGCGGGGCGCGCTGGACCTGGACTCCGTCAAAGCCGTCCAGCTCGCCATGATCGCTCACTGCGAGCTGATGGGCGACCGGATGGCGATCCTCGACCCGCCGCCGGGGCTGTCCCCGCAGCAGGTCAAGAGCTGGCGGATGGACCAGGCGGGATACGACTCCAAGTACGCGGCCCTCTACTACCCCTGGGTCAGCGTGTTCGACCAGGCGGCCGGCGCCCAGCAGCTGCTGCCCCCGTCCGGCTACCTGGCCGGCGTGTGGGCGCGCAACGACGGCACGCGCGGCGTACACAAGGCACCGGCGAACGAGATCGTGCGCGGCGCCCTGGCCCTGGAGACGCAGGTGACGCGCGCGGAGCAGGACCTGCTCAACCCGATGGGGGTCAACTGCATCCGCGCGTTCCCCGGTCGTGGCATCCGGGTGTGGGGCGCGCGCACGCTCTCCTCCGACCCGGCGTGGCGCTACCTCAACGTCCGCCGCCTCTTCAACTACCTGGAGGAGTCCATCCTCGGCGGCACCCAGTGGGTGGTGTTCGAGCCCAACGACGACGCGCTGTGGGCCCGCATCCGCCGCACGATCAGCGCCTTCCTCATCAACGAGTGGCGCCGCGGCGCGCTGTTCGGGCTGACCCCGGACGAGGCCTTCTTCGTCAAATGCGACCAGGAGACCAACCCGGCCGAGGCGATCGACGCCGGCCAGGTCGTCTGCCTGGTCGGGGTGGCGCCGGTCAAGCCGGCGGAGTTCGTGGTCTTCCAACTGTCGCAGTACTCCGGCGGCATGAGCCTGGTCAACGAGTAGGGGAGCGCAGATGCCGATTCCAGACATGGACAGCTCGGTCGGCGCCAGCTTCGGCCTGGAGTTCGACGGCGTGGTGATCAAGCAGATCAACGAGGTGAGCGGGCTGAAGTTGGAGCAGGACGTCATCGAGCTGAAGCAGAACACGCCGGACGGCAAGTACGTCATCAAGAAGCTGCCGGGCCGCCCGAAGGCCGGCGAGGTCACGCTCACCCGGGGCCTCACCGGCGACAACAGCTTCGAGAAATGGGCGCAGAACGCGCAGTTCGGCAAGATGAGCGAGGCGCGTAAAGGCGGCGCGATCATCGTGTTCGACTTCGAGGGCAAGGCCATCAAGCGCTACAAGCTGCGCAACGCCTGGCCGAAGAGCCTCGAGATCGGCAGCCTCAAGGCCGGCGACACGAGCGTGCTCACCGAGAAGCTTGTGCTGACCTACGAGACCATGGAGGTCGAGTAGCGATGCGCCGTACCGCGACCGCGGATCGGCCGGCGCCGGCCTCCGGCGCGCCCTCGGGTGCGGCCTCCGGCGCGCCCTTGGGTGCGGCCTCCGGCGCGCCCGACCCGCTGCGCACCGAGTTCGCGTTCGCGCTGCCCCGCGGCTACGTCGACGCGGCCGGCATCGTGCACCGAGAGGGCACGATGCGGCTGGCCACCGCGCGCGACGAGCTGGTCCCGCTGCGAGATGATCGGGTACGGGAGAACCCCGCGTACCTCAGCGTCGTCCTGCTGGGCCGGGTCGTCACCCGGCTGGGCACCGTCACCGACGTGCACGCCGGGATCGTGGAGGACATGTTCGCCTCCGACCTGGCATTTCTCCAGGACCTCTACCGGCGGGTCAACAGCGAGGGCCACACCCGCGCCGGGGTGCGCTGCCCGGCCTGTGAGCACGACTTCACCGTCGACATCGCCGGTGGTCGCCTGGGGGAATCGTGACGTACGGGGCCGACACGCTGCACGCCGAGGTCGCGTACGTCGCCTTCCACTTCCACTGGTCGCAGGCGGAGATCCTCGACCTCGAGCACCCCGAGCGGCGGCGTTACGTGGCGGAGATCGCCGCGCTGAACGAGCGTGCCGCCCGGGGTAGGTGATCTGGTGAACTGGCCGTGGCGGCGGCGCGCCGCACCCGTTCCGGAGCCAGCGCCCGCCCCGCCGGCCCGCGCACCGCAATGGCGATCCGTCGGGCCACTGCAGCGCGCCGTGACGCCCGTTCGCCTCATCAGCGAGCCGCACGCCTTCGCCAGCGCACTCGCCACCCGGCGCGACCCGTCATACCTGGCGCCGCTCGGCCACGCCTACGGCGCCACCGAACCGGCCGGCCTCCTGCCCGACATCGCGGCCCCGTCGCCGCCGTCCGCCGCACCGCCGC